>DATNKH010000908.1:0-10499 GCA_035603475.1 Thermoanaerobaculia bacterium | reverse complement strand
CCTCGTGCGACAGGGTTTCGGCAGCGCCGCCGGCGCCGTCCGCGGCGGCTCCCGCCAGATCCCTTTCCCTGCCACGGGAACCGGGGCCGGCGGCGGAGCCCCATCCCGCGGCGCGCATGGCTTCCGCGAGCTCCTTGCGGGCGCGGTGCAGGTTGGTCTTGACCGTGCCGGCCGGCAGCCCGAGCACCTCGCAGATCTCCTGGTACGCCAGCCCTTCGACATAGCGCAGCACCACCGCCTCGCGATACTCGGGGCGCAGACGGGCGATGGCCCGCTCGAGCGCCCGCGCCATGTCGCGCCGCTCGGCCGCCGCCGCGGGGCTCTCCGCGGAAGTGTCGGCAAGCACGGCCAGGAGCCCACCGCCGTCCTCCTGCTCCGCCCCCAGGGGCACGGTGTCCAGCTGGGCGCGGCGCAGGTGGTCGATGGTGGAGTTGTGCGCGACCTTGAACAACCAGCTGGCGAACTTGCGCCGCGGGTCGTAGGAGCCGAGGTGGCGATAGGCCTTGACGAAGACCTCCTGCGCCAGGTCCTCCGCCGTCTCCGAGTCGTGGACCATGCGCAGGATCAGGGCGTAAACCGGGCGCTCGAAACGCAGCACGAGATCCCGGAATGCCTCCTCGGATCCACGGAGCGCGCTCGCCACCAGCTCGGCATCGGTCGGCATTATCTCAGTTCCCGCCACCCGCGTGATACGCGGCGCCAGCAGGCATGTTTGTCGGGGCGTGCCGTCCGGGGGCCGATTCGGCTAGACTCGCCGGCGATCTGCTCATGCTCGCCCCTTCTCAGCGGGAGGACTCGCAAATGCGAAAGCTGCTGCTCGGCGCTCTGGTCATCTCCTCTGTCCTGTTCGCCCCGGCCGTGGCGCCGGCCGCCGCCGCGACGCTCGCGGGCGTCGCCCTGCCCGACAAGGCCGAGGCCGGCGGGCAGGCCCTGGTGCTCAACGGGTTGGCGCTGCGTACGAAGTTCTTCATCAAAGTCTACGTCGGCGGCCTCTATCTGGCGGCGAAGGAGCACTCGCCGGCCAAGATCCTGGGCGCCGACATGCCGCGCCGCATGGTCCTGCACTTCGTCTACAGCGTCAGCGCCGCGCAGATGTGCGATGCCTGGAACGAAGGGCTCGCCGACAACTCACCCTCTGCCCCCGGAGAGGTCAAGGCAGGCTTCAAGACCCTCTGCAGCTACATGGAAGCCATCCCGAAGGGCAATGAGATGGTCCTGACCTACCTTGCGGGGCAGGGGACCCAGGTCGAGGTGAACGGCAAGACCAAGGGCACGCTACCGGGCAAACCCACGGCCGACGCCATCCTCTCCACCTGGATCGGGCCGCACCCCGGGCCTGGCGAGGACTTCAAGAAAGGCGTCCTGGGCGCCGCGCAGTAGCTGGCCGCGAAGCCGGAGCCGGAAGGCGCCCGCGCACCTCCGAGGATCCAGACCATAAAAAGAGGAGCGCCGCTAGGCGCTCCTTTTCGGGAGGGATGAGAGGAGGAGCTTTGCCTCCCCGCATCGTGGAGGCTATCCCGACTTATTGATTGTTGTCAATATGGGAAATAACTACGAACACCCCGCCCGGGTACCCCGGGCCGGGCCGGTGAACGGTAGTGTCCTGGCTAGATTGCCCTTGCCTCCCTCCCGCCGTTTGGGCGAGGGTCCGCAGTCCTACGCCGCCGCCCTCTAGACTTGGACCCGGTGTCACCGCCTCGCCAGAAGCGTGGCCACGATCACCGCCGCCAGCACCACGCGGTACACCACGAACACCGTCAGGGGGCGGCGGCGTAGCCAGTCCAGCAGCCAGCCGATGACCAGGTACCCGCCCGCCCCCGACACCACGATGGCGATCAGGATGGGGATGATCTGGCTCCACAGCTCGCCGGTCTGCCACAGCTTCAGCAGGTCGTGGCCGCCCGCCAACACGCCGACCGGGATGAAGAGGAGAAACGCGAAGCTCGCCGCCGCCGGTCGGGTGAAGCCGAGCAGCAGCGCGGCGGTGATCGTGATGCCGGAGCGCGAGGTCCCCGGCACCAGGGCGAGCGCCTGTGCCAGGCCGATGAGCAGCCCGGCGCCCACGCCGAGGCTGGCGAGGTCGCGCTGCTGGCGTCCCGCGCGGTCGGCCACGAGCAGGACCAGGCCGTAGACCAGCGTGGTGCAGGCGATCAAGGCCGGCGAGCGGAGGTGGGCCTCGATGGTCTTCTCGAGGGCCAGGCCGGCCAGGGCCGCCGGGATCGTTCCCACGATCAGCGCCCATCCCAGCCGGCGTGGGTCGAAGTCGTGGCGCCCCGGCGCGCCAGTGAAGAACCCGGTCACCAGGTCGACCAGCTCGTGGCGGAAGTAGGCCACGACGGCGAGCATGGTCCCGAAGTGGGCGGCGACGTCGAACGACAGGCCCTGGTCCGGCCAACCGAGGAAGTAGGGAACCAGGATGAGATGGCCGGACGAGCTGATCGGCAGGAACTCGGTCACCGCTTGGACCAGCGACAGGACGACGGCTTGGAATGGGGTCAAGGTGGCCTCCGGGGATGGCGGGGTCCGGTTTCAGGCTCGAGCGATCGCGCGGCGGCGATTGTATATACTTCCCGCCGGCCGCCGGCGACACCGCTCTAGCGCACCGCGCCGCGCCGCCGGGCTTGCTCCACCCATGCAAACACTCCTCGTCACCGGCGGCGCCGGGTTCATCGGCTGCAACTTCGTGCGGCTGGCCCTTGCCGAGACCGACGCCCGGGTGATCGTGCTCGACAAGCTCACCTACGCCGGCAGTCTCGAGAACCTGGCCGACGTCTGGGGACAGCCGCGCCTCCGGTTCGCCGCCGGCGACATCGCCGACCGTGCCGAGGTGCGCCGCCTCTTCGCCGAGGAGCGCCCTTCGGCGGTGCTCAACTTTGCCGCCGAGAGCCACGTCGACCGCTCGATCGACGACGCCAGCGACTTCATCCACACCAACGTCGTCGGCACCTTCGAGCTGCTCGAGGCATCGCGCCAGCGCGGGTCGAGCGGCGACGATTTCCGCTTCGTGCACGTCTCGACCGACGAGGTCTACGGCAGCCTGGGGCCGACCGGCGCCTTCACCGAGACCACCGCTTACGCGCCGAACTCGCCCTACGCGGCGTCGAAGGCCGCCGCCGATCACCTGGTGCGGGCCTACCGCGAGACCTACGGCTTGCCCGCGCTGATCACCAACTGCTCCAACAACTACGGTCCCTACCAATATCCGGAGAAGCTGATCCCGCTCATGGTGTTGAACGCCGTCGAGGGGCGGCCGCTGCCGATCTACGGCGACGGCGGCAACGTCCGCGACTGGCTGCACGTCGAGGACCATTGCCGGGGGCTGCTCGCCGCCCTGCGCCATGGCCAGCCCGGCGAGAAGTACAACCTCGGCGGGCGCAGCGAGCGAACCAACCTGCAGATCGTCGACCAGCTCTGCGCGGTGCTGGACCGCGAGCTGCCGGCCGCCGCCAACCCGGCGCTCGCGGCGCGCGGCGCCGCCTCCTATCGCGAACTGAAGAGCTTCGTCGCCGATCGTCCGGGGCACGACCGCCGCTATGCGATCGACGACAGCAAGGCCCGGCGCGAGCTCGGCTGGGAGCCGCGGTACGACTTCGACACCGGCATCGCCGCCACGGTCCGCTGGTACCTCGACCATCGCGCCTGGTGCGACGCGGTGCAGGCCGACCGCTACCGCCGAGAGCGCCTGGGCCTGGGCACCCTCACGTGAAGGCCACTCCGACCACCATTCCCGGCGTCGTGGTGATCGAGCCGCAGGTCCGGCGCGATGCGCGAGGCTTCTTCCTGGAGACCTTCCACCGCCGCAAGTTCGAGGAGCTGGGTCTCCCCGGCGAGTTCGTGCAGGACAACCACGCGTTCTCGGCGGCGCGTGGCACCTTGCGCGGCATGCACGCGCAGCTCCACCACCCGCAGGGCAAGCTGGTGCGGGCGGTGATCGGCGAGGTCTTCGACGTCGCCGTCGACCTGCGGCCGGACTCGCCGGCCTTCGGCCGTTGGGTGGGGGAGGTGCTGTCCGAGGACAATTTCCACCAGCTCTACGTGCCGCCGGGCTGCGCTCACGGCTACCTGGTCTTGAGCGACACATCCCACGTCGAGTACAAGTGCACCGCCGTCTACGACCGGGCGGACGAGATCGGCCTCGCCTGGGACGACCCCGAGGTCGGGATCCGGTGGCCGGAGGGAACGCCGCTGGTCAACGAGCGCGACGGCACCTGGCCGCGCCTTGCTCAGCTGCGGCCGCTGCTGGCGCCCTACCGCGGCTTGATCGCACGGAGCGGCACCCCGACCGGTGCCGCGGCCGTCACCGAACCCGCTCCCTAGCGTGGCGACGCCACGCGAGCCGGGTGCAGCCATGACCGAACGGCGCCTCTTCGGCGATCGCGATCTGCAGCAGATGGAGCGCCTGGGCCTCGCGCCCGAGGAGGCGTTGCGCCACGTCGAGCTGTTCCGGAACCCGCCGCCCTACACCCGCGTGCTGCGCCCCTGCACGCCCGGCGACGGCATCCGCGCCATCGCCGCCGAGGACGAGCCGGAGCTCACGGCGCGCTACGACGAGGCCGCCGCCGCCGGACGCATCCACAAGCTCGTGCCGGCCTCGGGCGCGGCCTCGCGGATGTTCCAGCCGCTCCTCGAGCACCTCGAGCAGCTCGAGCAGCTCGAGCGGGCCACCGGCCCGGCTGCCGGCCAGCACGGCAGCCGCGGGAGCGGCGCGCCGCCTCCTCCCGCCGAGGTGCAGACGTTCTTCGACGAGCTGGCTCGCTTCGCCTTCTTCGAGGAGCTGGCGGCGGCCGCCGCGGCCCGCGGGGTGCGCCTCCCCCTCTCCTCCCCCGCTTCCGAAGTCGGGAGCGGCGGCCTGCCGGCGGCGGATCGCCGCATCGTGCTGGCTTGCCTGCTCACCGCGGAGGGACTCGACTACGCCGAGCGGCCGAAAGGGCTGATCCTGTTCCATCGCTACCCGGACGGCCCGCGCACGCCCTTCGAGGAGCACCTGGTGGAAGCCGCGGACTACGCGCGGGACCGCGACGGCGTCTGCCGGGTTCATTTCACCGTGTCGCCGCGGCACGAGGCCGGCTTCCGGTCGCTGCTCGCGGCGCGCGGCGCGGCGCTCGAGCGGCGGCTCGGCTGCCGCTTCGCGGTCGGCTTCTCCCACCAGCGCCGATCGACTCATACCCTGGCGGTCGATCCCGAGCACCGCCCTTTCCGCCTGACCGACGGCTCGCTGCTGTTCCGGCCCGGCGGGCACGGCGCGCTGCTCGACAACCTGCAGCAGCTGGCCGACGACGGCGCCGGCGTCGTGCTGCTCAAGAACATCGACAACGTGGTGCGGGACCGCCTGAAGCCGGGGCTCACGCGTTGGAAGAAGTTGCTCGGCGGCGTCCTGGTGGCCTACCGCGAGCGCGCCAGCCGCCTGCTCGAGGGGCTGGACGCCGTCCTGCCTGACGAGGAGCTGATCGACGAGGCCGCTCGCTTCGTCGAGCGCGAGCTCGCGCGCCGGCTGCCGGCGGCCTTTGCCGCCGCGAGCCCGGCCGAGCAGCGCCGCCTGCTGGTCGCGGCGCTCGACCGCCCGCTGCGGGTCGCCGGGGTGGTGCGCAACACCGGCGAGCCGGGCGGCGGGCCCTTCTGGGTCGAGGGGGCCGGCGGCGAGGTGTCGCTGCAGATCGTCGAGACGTCGCAGATCGGCCCGGAGCCCGACCAGCAAGCGGCGCTCGCCGCCTCGACTCATTTCAACCCGGTCGACATGGCCTGTTCCCTGCACGACCGCGGCGGCCGCCCCTACGAGCTCGCGCGCTACGTCGATCCGGCGACGGTCTTCATCGCCGCCAAGTCGCACGAGGGGCGCCCGCTCAAGGCGCTCGAGCGCCCGGGCCTGTGGAACGGCGCCATGGCGGGCTGGAACACCGTCTTCGTCGAGGTGCCGAACTCCACCTTCGCCCCGGTCAAGACCGTCCTCGACCTCCTCCGCCCCGAGCATCAGGGCGGCTGAGGCAGCGCCCCCTCAGGGCGACCGGGGCGCCGGCGCCTCGCCGGGGCGCGGCAGGACGTCCGGCCACCAGCCGTGCGGGTCGCCGAGCGGCCAGGGACAGGTGTCCTGGATATGCAGCTCGTGCAACATCGGCGAGTCGCCGATCAGCGGGAAGACGACGGTCTCGAGGCCGCGGCAGCGGTAGTCGGGGGTGCCGAAGGCGATGCCCAGGGCGAGCACGATCTCGAGGCCGGCATAGGCGGCCGCGCCGGCCAGCACGCGGGCGGCGTGGCGCGTGCGCAGCAGCAACCCGGCGTAGAGGGTGAGCGGCAGCACCGCGGCGTGGAAGAGGCTGAGGCCCTGCCAGTACATCATGGTGGTGGGCGAGACGGCGTAGACGACTGCCGAGGCGACGAAGGTCAGGACGACGTAGCCCTGCAGCCAGGCGCGATCCGAGGCGGTCGCCGGCAGGCGCGGCAGGCGCAGAAGGCGCTCGAGGCGGGGCGCCAGGTTGACGCGGCCGCGAGCAGGGCCCGGGGGCGCCGCCCCCGGCTCTTCGTGCTGCCGCGCGCGCCGGCGCCAGCGCCGCCAGAGCCAGAGGTTGGCGAGCAGCGGCAGCGCCACCGTCGCCGGACCGACGCCCTCGGTCAGGGCCCGGAAGAACGGGCTGAGGCGGCGGTCGGCGGCGGCGCCGAACGCCTCGGTGAAGTCGAACAGGCCGCTCCTGCCGGCCAGGGAGAGCGACGAGTAGCGCAGCCAGTAGAAGATGCCGCGCGGCAGCGAGAAGAGCAGGCCGCGGCCCGGGAAGCCCTTGTGGACCTCGGCGAGCATGGCCGGGTGGGCGATCACCTCCCAGGCCCAGGGCACCAGCGGCAGGGCGCCGAGCGCCGCGCCCAGCACCGCTCCGCCGGCGTGCGGACGCAGGTAGCCGCGCCACCAGAGCAGCGCCGAAGCCGTCGCCAGCAACAGGAACGAGGGATGGATCTGCATCCCCAGCACCAGCGTCGCCGTGTGCAGCAGCGTGGCGGTGAGATCGGGCGCGCGGCGCAGCCGCCAGGCGGTGGCCAGGTGCACGGCGCCGCCCAGGAAGAGGTAGTTGGGGTTCCACAGGAAGGTCCCGAAGTAGAGCTGCCAGGGGCTCAGCCAGTAGAGGATGGCGAACGGCAGCCGCTCCCACGGCGAGACGATGCGCGCCAGGGTGCGGTCGAGCACCAGGAAGGCCGCCAGGTGGCAGAGCGCCACCGCCGCGGTGGCGGCGCGGTGATCGCGCCACAGCAGGAGCGGCAGGCCGACCAGCAGGCTGGTGATCCCGCCCGGCGCCTTGCCGCCGGTCGACAGCGGGTTGCCGAACCACACCATCTGCCGGCGCGTCGCCAGCAGCCAGCCGCGCGCCAGCAGGTTGAGCTGATCGCCGCCGACCTGGCTGCGCGCCACCATCAACGCCGCGAGCCCGAGGCCGGCGGCGAAGCCGATCCAGATCCACCGCTCGGCCGCATGCCGCGACAGGCTGAACCCGCGGGGCCGCCCCGCGGGCGACCCGCTCTCAGGCCCGCCGGCGGTCAAGCCCGCACCGGCACGGCGGCTGGCTCATCCTCGGCATCGGCCAGGGCGAGGCAGAACGGCATCATCAGCGCGAAGAGCGCCAGGCGCTTGACCTCCGCGTCGCCCCAGTTGTTCTCGAAGAGGCCCGCGAGGTTGAAGGCGAGCAGCGCCAGGACGCTGCCCAGGTAGAGCTCGGCGCGCCCGCCGGCGAGCCCGCCTTCCTCCCGGTACCGCCGCAGCGCCAGCCGCACGCCGGCGATCATCATCCACAGGTAGGCCCCGAGCGACGGCAGGCCGCGCTCGGCAGCCATCTCGAGGAAGCTGTTGTGCAGGTGCGGCACCGAGTAGCGGGGGGCGGTCGGCTGACGGTAGATCTCGTAGCGGTGATCCACCATGTCGGGACCGAGGCCGACGAACGGCCGCTCGGCGATCATGTGCAAGCCGGCGTCGATCATGCACAGGCGGTCGTAGTTCGAGGGGTCCCGCAGGTCGAAGATCGAGGAGGCGCGGCGCAGCACCGATGCCGGGGCCGACAAGAACACGGCCAGCAGCGCCAGACCGCATACCGCCGCGTAACGCCGCCCGCGGTGGCGCGGCTCGCGGGGCGGCTCGGGCCGCTCGGGCCGCTCGGGCCGCTCGCCGGCAGCTCCGCGCTGTCCACGAGCTCCACGCTGCCCGTAGACGGCGAGCAGGCAGAGCAGCGAGCCGCCGAGCGCCACCCACGCCCCCCGGGTCATCGTGCCCATCAGCGCGACATTGATCAGCGCCAGCGCGACCCAGCGCCACACGCTGCGCGCGGCGCGGCCGCAGACCATCTGCGTCACCAGCAGGACGTCGCAGATCAGCAGCACTCCCGAGAAGGTCATGTAGTGCGAGAACGGGCCACGGATGCGCTGATCGAGCTCGCCGAAGCCCATCCACAGGTATTGCGACAGGCCGCGCAGGGCGAGCAGGGCGGCCACCGCGATCATGCCGTCGATCAGCCGCCGCAGCTCGCGCTCGCCGCGCACCAGGCCGGGCCCGAGATAGAGCGTGGCCATGGCGAAGGTCTCGCCGAAGCTGAAGAGGCTGGTGCGCACGTCGTACGACAGCAGGATCGAGGCGGTGAGGAAGACCAGGTAGAACCCCATCGGCAGCAGCACCGGCTGCAGCACCCGCCAGCGCACGCGGCGCTCCGCCAGCGCGCGCGGCGCGAGCGCGAGCGTCAAGCCGAGCAGCATGTTGGAGAGCGCGAGGCCGAAGACGGTGAAGAGATGCAGCGCATAGCCGGCGAAGGCGAAGCGCCGCCAGCGGCCGTCTCGACCGCCCTCGGCCGCGGTGGTCTGGGCGGTCTCGGCGGTTCCGGCGACCCCCGCCGCGGCCGGCGGCGAGCAGGCGCCGGCCGGCGACGGCGGCGGGACCGCCGCCGCCAGCCTCCCGCCGACGCCAATCCCGCTGTCAACTTCGTAGGCCATGGCGCGGTCCAAACCTTATCTCGGCCGGGTGGCCTTGTCATCCGCTGCCAGCAGTTCACCCCTCACCCGGTGCTAGAGTGCGCGCGTGTCAGGCGGCCAGGCAGCGCAAGCCGGCGACCGGTGCGCAGGGCCGGCAGGGGCGGCGCGGCGGCCAGCGCCGGCGCGCTGGATCGGGTGGGCGGGGGCGGCGCTCGCCGCCGCGGCGGTGTCTTTCGCCGGCATCGGCTCGCACTCCCTCTGGACCCCCGACGAGCCGCGCGACGCCGCGGTCGGCAGGGCGATGTGGGCCAGCGGCGACCTGGTGGTGCCGCGCCTGAACGGCCGCCCGTTCCTCGAGAAGCCGCCGCTCGCCTGGTGGGCGCAGGCGGCGGGCTACCAGGTCCTCGGCGTCTCGGACGCCACGGCGCGGGTGACGCCGGCGCTGTTCGGCACGCTCACCCTGCTCGTCACTTTCGCCCTCGGCAGGCGGCTCGGCGGGACGCGGGCCGGATGGCTGGCGGCCGGCGCGCTGGCGAGCACCGCCGAATTCAGCGAGGACATGGGCCGGGCGATCGTCGATCCGGCGCTGGTGCTCATGGTCACCCTGGCCTACGCCGGTTTCGTCGTCCTGGTCACCCCGCGGCCGCGGGAGACCGAGGGTGGCGAGCCGCCGCCCGGCAAGCGGGCGGTGCTCGGGCGCCGCGGTGCCGGCGCCGGTACCGGCGCCACCCTGCTGATCGCCCTCGCCGTGCCGCTTGCCTTCCTCACCAAGGGGGTGGTCGGGATCGGCCTCGCCCTGGCGCCGCCGGTCCTCTACCTGCTGCTGGCCGCCGCCGGCGCCGCCCGGCGGGAGGGAGCCGCCGGGCGGGGAGGCGCTGCCGGCCCGGGGCACGGCTGGCGGCACGGCTGGCGTGACACCGCGCGATTGGTGGCGCCGCTGGCGCTCGTGGGCCTGCCGCTGTTCGCGGCGATCGTGCTGCCGTGGGCCGTCGCCCTGCTGCGCGAGGGCGGTTGGGCTGCCGTGCGCGAATGCCTCGTCGGCAACACCGTCGGCCGCCTGCTCTCGACCACGGCCGGGCGCACCTACGGTCACCGCCAGCCCTTCTGGTACTACCTGCCGGCCGGCGCCGCCGCGCTGCTGCCCTGGACCCTGGCCTTGCCGGCCATGCTCCTCGGCGGCAGGGTGCGGAGCGACGGTAGTGGGCGGCGCCTGCTGGTCGCCGCCTTCTTCATCGGGCTCCTGCTGCTGTCCCTGGCTGCCAGTAAGCGCTCGCTCTACCTGGTGCCGCTGCTGCCTGCCATCGCCGTGCCCGTCGGCCTGTGGCTCGATGGGCTGTCCCTCGGTTCTGACGAGGGTTCCGGTTCGCGGTGGGACCGGCCGACCGCCCTGCTGCTGCTCGCCCTCGCGGCACTCCTGCCGGTCGTCCTCTGGATCGGCGCCTGGGCGGCGGCGGCAGGGGCTTTCCACGGCTTTCCGGCGGCACCGCTGCGCGCCGAGCTGACTTCCGGCCGGCTGGCGGTGGCCGGCGTCGTCGCGGCTACCGGCGCCGCGCTGCTCCTGCTGC
>DATNKH010000907.1:0-3351 GCA_035603475.1 Thermoanaerobaculia bacterium | reverse complement strand
CGTTCCTCTGCGGAGTCAGGCCTCGGCGGGAGTTCCAGCTCTCGCCGGGGCCGCTTTGTCGATGGAGGGGAGGTCCCTCCGGCGGCGTCGAGATTGCCTATCGGTCGTCTTGCCTGGTCACCTCCTCGCCGGATCGGCGGTGTTCCTGAGCGGCAGGACCTCGGCCAGCGGGCGGCCATCGAGGGCGGCGACGATCTCGCCGGTGATGCGATCGGCAGCGGCGCGCAGGGGATCGTTCGCGAGATGGGCGTAGCGGGCGGTCGTGATCGGCTGCTTGTGGCCGAGCAAGGCGCCGAGGACCGGCAGGCCCAGGCCGGCCGCGGCGCCGAAGCTGGCGAAGGAATGGCGAATGTCGTGCAGGCGCACCTCCGGTAGCTGGGCGCGGCGCCGGATGCGTTGCCAGACGTGCTGGAGGCCGATGAAATGGCTGCCGGCGCTGTTGCCCCAGCAGACGTAGGGGTTGCCTTCGCAGCGGTCGAGACGGGCGAGCAGGGCCGCCGCGGCGCCGCCCAGGGCGATCACCTTGGCGCCGGTCTTCGAGTCGGGGAGCCTCAGCGCGTAGCGCTCGAGGTCCACGTGCTCCCACTTGAGGGTCAGGATCTCGGACTTGCGAGCGCCGGTGAGAAGCAGCAGGCGGATCGCGGCCAGGGCGCTCGGGTGCTCGACGCCCTGGGACTCGACGAGAGCGGCGCCGAGCCGCTGGACCTCCTCGGCGCCGAGGAAGCGCTCGCGCTTGCGCTCGGGGTAGCGCTTGAGGTGCCGGCAGGGATTCGAGGCCGGCGCGCGCAGGCCCCAGCTCTCGGCGAGGTTGAACATGACGCTGATCAGCGCCAGGACGCGGTTGGCCGCCAGGGGCTTGTCGCCGAGCTCGTGGTGGAGCCGGGCGACGTCGCCCCGGGTGATCGCCTCGACCTTCCTCGCGCCGAAGGCCGGCAGGACGTAGCGCCGCAGCATCGACTCGTCGGCGATCGCGGTCTTCTTCCTGGGCCGAGCATGCCGTTCGAGGTAGAGCGCGGCGAGCTGGGCGACGGTCGGGGCGCGGAGGGCTCGATGGCGCTCCTCGGCCGGGTCCTGGCCGCGAGCGGCGGCGGCGAGGAGCTGCTTGGCCTCGTCCCTGGCCTCCTCGGCGGTCATGCGGCCGTGGCCGGCGATGGTGAGCCTGCGGCTACGGCCGCCGGCGTTGCGGTACTGGATCAGGTAGGACTTGCGGCCGCTCGCTTTGACGCGGACGCCGAAGCCGCTGACCTCCGAGTCGAAGACCACGAGATCGCGGCCCGGGCGGGGCTTGAGGGCGTCGACAGTGCGCTTCGTGAGCTTGGGCATGTCGTTGTCCGGTAAGCTCCGGGTAAGCACCGGTAAGCAAATCGGAGGCTATCACAGGGGACGAGAGAGGGCAAGGCATTGGCCGTAAGTCACTTATTAGTCGCAGCTTGGTGTGCTCTGGCGTAAGTTAGGCGCAGTGTCTGTACGTCACTGAAAATCACGGGGTCGACGGTTCGATTCCGCCCCTGGGCACCAACAGAATCAATCATTTAGCTAGGTCATGGCTTCCTTCGATCGACATCGCGGGTAACAAGCGGGTAACACCGTGGCGTGCCAGGCCGCGGGCCGCAGCGTTCCGCCTGGGGGCGCGTCTCCACCGCGCACAAGGCTAGTAGACTTTGGCGTCCGGCAGTTCGTCCTCCACCAAGACAAGCCCGACTGCAATCACCTGGTTATTCAGTACGGGGGCCAAACCACTCATCTGGATGACCTTGTGCGTCATAAGAAACTCGCTGATGGGGATCTCTTTGCCCTTGCTCAGCTCGACGTGCACGCCACCCTTCAGGTGGCTGCTTGGATAGACCAGGACCGTAAAGATGCCTTGTGCCACACTCTCACCTCCTATTCGCGCGCGATGATCCATGTCGGACTCAAGGACACCTCGTCCAGCACCCGCTACACCTCGGCCCCATCCGGCAGCTCGTGCCGCAGTTGGCTCTCTTGCAGTAGTAGCCGCCGCAGCCGTGGCAGCACTTCGTGCGGCAGGCACCACACACGAACGAGAAAAGTAGAGCGACAACGACAGTCGCAAGCCGGGGCCGGGACAACCACATTGCCTAGTCCTCGATCTTCAGGAGCCGCCGTAGCGCCTCCCGCACGATCGCCGACTCCGACCGCCGCTCCTTGAACGCCGCCAGGCGGAGTGCTTCCGCCTCGTCCCTGTGGAGATAGACGGCCTTGCGAACAAGGTCGGCCGCCGGGTCTTTCTCGTCGTCCTTTCGCCGTGGTGCCATGGGGCTAAAGAGTACCCTAGACGCCTTGACACTGTGGGACCATGGGACTAGAGTGCCATCAAACGAAGCGGCCCCGGTGAAGGGGATGAGCCGACACCGGAGCCTGACCCGACAGGAGGACGTGCCTCATGCCGAGCTTGCCGCAGTCTATCCCGCCGATCTGGGAGGAGGAGTCTGACTCCTTCCGGGAAACCACCCTTATGCTCTTCGATGACCCGGCCGACCGCGACGCCGTTCGCCGCGTCGGTTGGGTGCTTCACGACCTGGCCCTCGAAGCGAGCCGCGAGCCGGGAGAGGAGTCCACGGTCCGCGCCGAGCTGCGCGCCGCCGCCGCTGACCTGCGCTTCACCGGCCGCTACCTGTTCAACGTCATCCGGCGTTCGGCCGAGTGGTGCTCGCTGGACGCCGACGACGACAAGATGGCTCGCTTCGCCGGCAAGCTCTCCCGCAAGGTGGCCGCCCTGGTCAAGAAGATCGAGCGGAGGCTGTCATGACCCTGCACCCCAGGCCGGATCGCGTGCAAACCGGACTTCGGATGGAAAGGCGCTTGGTCAAGGTGCTCAAGGCCGTTGCCGAGCTGCGGGAGCTGGCCCTCGGCGAGCTGCTGGAGGAACTGGTCAGGGACGCCTTCGCCGGCCGGCAGACGTTCTCAGTGCCCGCCCTGGCGCAGGTTGGGGAGCTGGCCCGCATCTACGGGCTGGATGACTCGCCTGCCGCCGGCAGCGGCCCGGAGGGGGACCGAACCGATGCCCCCTGAGAATCGAGTCGCCCACCAGGTCGGCCGGGCGCTCCGGCGCCTCCGGCTTGACCAGGACTTCCTGATGAAGCAGGTTGCGGGGCGCGCCGGGATCACCGTCTCCATGCTCAGCCGCTACGAGCATGGGCGCGGGTGCCCCTCCCTCCCGAACCTGGTCAAGATCCTCCGGGCGCTCGACTGCACGGCGGAGGAGTTCGGCAACACTCTCGGGCCGTGGAGGTGCCTGCCGTGAGATCCACCCGCTCCGCTGCCTACCAGCGCCTCCTGGGGCGCCTGCGGCAGGCGCGCCGGGATGCCTGCCTCACCCAGGCCGAGGTC
>DATNKH010000906.1:0-6142 GCA_035603475.1 Thermoanaerobaculia bacterium | reverse complement strand
CCAGGGGGCGTGGCGGGAGCGTTGCGAGGCCGGCCTCGAGAGAGACTTTCTGCCGCCGCTCCCCGATTGGTCCGAGCGGGCCGCCTGGGAGCCGCGCCTGGCGCGCCACGCCCTCCGCGTCCGGCTGGGCATCCTCGGCCGCGCCGCGCTCCGCCGAGCCTGGCGGCCGCATGCCGCCGCGGCCGCGCGCGCCCTGCCCGGCTGCCTCGCCGCGGCTCTCTGCGGGCATCAGGCGCCGCGGGCGCTCGCCGCCGCGCGCGCCGCCTGTGCGCTCGCCGCCAGCCGCTGGGGGCCCGGCGAGGAGCAGCGTTATCGCGCCTACGGCCGCGCCTCGAGCGAGCTGCTGCGCTGGGGAGTGCTCGACCACGCCGCGGCGGCCGGGCTTCCCGCCGCGCCGGCCGGCGACGTGCTCCGCCCGGCCGAGCTGCCGGACGGGGCGCTGGTCGGCTTTCACGCCCCGGAACGGTGGAACGCCGGCGATGCGCGGCCGACCTGCCGCTGGACCCGCCCGTTCGCGTTGCTCCGCCTCGCGCTGGAGCCGGCCGACATGCGCCTGATTCTCGAGGTGAGCTCACCGGTGCCGCCCGAGCGGCGCGCGCTGCGGGTCTTCTGGAACGGCACACCTGTGCGGGCGGCGCCGGAAGGTGGCTTTCTGCTGCAGCGCCGCCGGTTTCGGTCTGGCGAGCAGCTGCTGGCGATCGCCTGCGCCCCTTTCTACCCCGCCAGGGCCGGCCTCGACGATCCGCGCGAGCTCGGCGTGGCCGTCTTCGCCCTGCGCTTCGAGCGCCTACCCGGGTGACTATGTCCGGGCGCTCGCCCGGCGGATGTCCTCGACCTCGACCAGCCGGACGGTGCCGGGGGCAGGCGGCTCCTCGACCGCTCGGATGAGCGCGGCGACCATCTGCGGCAGGGTCACGAGGCCGAGGCGCCGGGCGGTGGCGCGAGTCGCCGGGAGGCGCTCGGCCAGGGCGTAGAACGGCGCCAGCGCGTGCGCCCAGCGGTGGCCGGGCCCCAGCACGTACCAGGGGCGCACGCAGGTGGCGGTCAGCCCGGCGGCGCGGATCGCCGCCTCGCATTCGCCGCGCACCGCGACATAGGACCGCATCACCGGCGCCGGCTGTGCGACGCTCAGATAGACGAGGTGGCCGACCGCCGACGCGCGCGCCGCGGCGACGGTCGCCAGCGCCGACGCCAGGTCGACGGCGCGGAACTGGTCCGCCTTCCAGGGCGACGGGTGCGAGACTCCCACCAGGTGCAGCAGGGTGTCGGCCGGGGGCACCAGCTCGGCGAAGGACCCGGCGTCCAGGGCGTTGCCGACCACCGCCTCGCACCCCGCCGGCACCTTCCGCTCCGAGCCCGGCCGCACCAGCGCCCGGACGCGATGGCCGCGGGCCACCAGCGCCGGCAGCAGAGCTCCCCCGATATAACCCGTGCCCCCGGTCACGAAGAGCTGTCGCGGACCCACGTCGATCTCGGCCATGCCATCACCTTTCTCCGCATCCTCACCACGTATGCCCTTTACGCCCGCACCCGACCCCTGGATGAGCCCTTGATCCCGCCGCCCACCGGAGGTCATACTCTGCCCACGTTCCCGTCCCAGGAGGTTGTTCATGAACAGCCGCCGCTCGCTCGTTCTCGCCTTGCTGCCCGCCCTGCTGATGGCCCCGCTCGCGGCAAGGGCGCAGCCAGCCCCGGCGGCGACCGCCCCCGCGCCCGGCCCGCAGCTGCCGAGGATCACCCGCATCCTGGTCGGTTCAGCGACCGACCTCGGGGTGGAGGCCGAGTCGCGCCCCGCTCACCTCGGCCTCTGGCTCACCCTCGACGTCGCCGGCCTCGACCAGCTGGTAGCCAAGGCGCGGGCGGCCAAGAAGCCGCTCCAGTTGTACCTCAACGGCATGCCGCTCAACGACGTGCCGCCGGTCTACTTGAATACCAATGGCAAGCCGTCGCGGGTACGCTTCGCGTTGTTCCGCACCGAGAACGCCAAGCTCACCTGGTCGGCACTGCTGGGAAGACCGCGGGCCCAGAATCGCATCGTCGAGGCGAGCGTCGGCCTGACCGGCTGCGCCGAGGGCTGCGCCGATATCACCGACGGCTTCAAGATGCCGCTCGTCGTCATCCGGCCGGTCTTGATGGGCTCCTATCTCGCCCTCCTCGCGGGCGCCCTCTGGGTCGTGATCCGGTTAGCGGGCACCACGCCGATCTTGCGTAACCATGGTCCCGGCAGCCCCTGGAGCCTCGACCGCATCCAGATGGCGTGGTGGACGCTGCTCGTCGTTTCCGCTTTCGTCTTCATCTGGCTGATCAGCGGCGATTACGGGAGCCTGAGCAACTCGGTCCTGGGCTTGATCGGCATCAGCGCCGGTACCGGCCTGATCGGCGCGGTCATGGACCACGGCAAGCAGGAGCAGGTGCAGCAGCGCAAAGCTCTCGAGGACGAGGAGGCAGGGCTGCAGGCGGGGAATGCGCAGCCCGCCGCGGATGCCGCCGCGGCCGCCGCGGCGCCGCGGCGGCCGGCGGAGATCGAGGCGCAGCTCGCCAAGCTTCCCAAACTGAAGCAGAGCAAGAGTCTGTGGATCGACATCCTTTCCGACGAGAACGGCGTGAGCTTTCACCGCCTGCAGGTCATGATCTGGACGCTGGTGCTGAGCGTGATCTTCGTGGTCAGCGTCTACCAGCGCCTCGACATGCCGGATTTCGACAACCAGCTGCTCGCGCTGATGGGAATCAGCAACGGCACCTATCTCGGCTTCAAGCTGCCCGAGAAGAGCGCCTGACGGCCGCGAGGTGAGGAATGGACTACCGGAGCTTCGGCGGCACCGGCCTCAAGGTCTCCCCGCTCTGCCTGGGAGCGATGATGTTCGGCTCCTGGGGCAACCGGGACCATGACGAGTGCGTCCGCATCATCCACCGGGCGCTCGACGCCGGCATCAACTTCGTCGACACCGCCAACGGCTACTCCGAGGGCGAATCGGAGATCATCGTCGGCAAGGCGCTGGCCGGGCGCCGCCAGCAGGTGGTGCTGGCCACCAAGGTCTTCGCGCCCGTCGGGCCCGGCCCAAACGAGCGCGGCCTGTCGCGCAAGGCCATCCAGGAGCAGGTCGAGAACAGCCTCCGCCGGCTCGGCACCGACGTCATCGACCTCTACCAGATCCATCGCCCGGACCCCACCACGCCGATGGCGGAGACCCTCTCGGCGCTCGACGACCTGGTGCGCCAGGGCAAGGTGCGCTACCTCGGCCTCTCGACGAATCACCACGAAGGCCCGGGGGTCTGGGAGAAGCGCTTCGCGGCCTGGGAGATCGTCGAGGCGCTGTGGCTGGCCGACCGCCACGGCTGGGAGCGCTTCGTGGCCTTGCAGCCGCCCTACAGCATCCTGCGCCGGGTGATGGAGCTCGAGCATTTCCCGATGACCCAGCGCTTCGGCATCGGCAACCTGGTCTGGAGCCCGCTCGAAGGCGGCTGGCTCTCCGGCAAGTATCGCCGCGGCGCCGCCAACCCGAACGACAGCCCGCGCGCGACGACCTGGGTCGGCGACACCGCCAACCCAAAGTTCGCGCGCCGCCTGGAGATCGTCGAGCAGCTGGTGCCGCTCGCCGCCGCCCGCGGCGTCACCCTGGCCCAGCTCGCCAACGCCTGGGTCCTGCGCCACCCCGCGGTGCATAGCGCCATCATCGGCCCGCGCACCATGGAGCAGCTCGACGACAGCCTCGGGGCCGTGGACGTCGTCATCACCCCCGAGGAAGCGGCTCGCATCGATCAGCTGGTGCCGCCGGGGACCTCGGCGCTCTAGCCGCCTTCCAGCCGCCGCCTGGGGTCCCCTGCCGCTCAGCGGTCGACCATTCGCTGCGCGCTCTCGGAGTACCTGGCCCCCTGCACCGTGATCCGGGAGGCGGCGCTCTCGACGTCGCGGAGATCGTCCGCGGTGAGCTCGATCGCGGCCGCCCCCACGTTCTCCTGCAAGCGATGCAGCTTCGTGGTGCCGGGGATCGGCACGATCCAGGGCTTCCGGGCGAGGAGCCAGGCGAGCGCGATCTGGGCGGGCGTCGCGTGCTTGCGTTGAGCGATGTGCCCGAGCAGATCGACCAGCGCCCGGTTCGCCTTCCGGGCCTCCGGCGTGAAGCGGGGGACGGTGGTGCGGAAATCGCCGCTGTCGAAGGTGGTGCTCTCGTCGATCTTGCCCGTCAGGAAGCCCCTGCCCAGCGGGCTGAAGGGAACGAAGCCGATCCCGAGCTCCTCCAGGGCCGGCAGGATCTCCGCTTCGGGCTCGCGCCACCAGAGCGAGTACTCGCTCTGCAGGGCGGTCACCGGCTGGACGGCGTGCGCGCGGCGGATCGTCTGCACGCCCGCCTCCGAGAGGCCGAAGTGCCTCACCTTGCCATCCTGGATCAGCTGCTTCACCGCCCCCGCCACGTCTTCGATCGGCACGTCCGGATCGACGCGGTGCTGGTAGAAGAGATCGATCCTGTCGGTCTGCAGCCGCGCGAGCGAGGCTTCCGCGACCTCCCTGATGTGCTCGGGCCGGCTGTTCAGGCCAGCCTGCTTCCCGCCGGCGTCGAAGCGGAACCCGAACTTGGTGGCGATCACCACCTGCTCGCGGATCGGCGAGAGCGCCTCGCCCACCACCGCCTCGTTGGTGAACGGGCCGTAGGCTTCGGCGGTGTCGAAGAAGGTCACGCCGAGCTCGACGGCCGACCGGATCAGCGAGATCGCCTCCTGCCTGTCCGTGGCCGGACCGTAGCCGAAGCTGAGGCCCATGCAGCCGAGCCCGAGAGCCGAGACTTCCAGGCCGCTGTTCCCGAGAGCTCGTTTCTTCATCGATTCTCCTCTTCCCTCGTATTGCTCATCGCCGAGGTGCGTCAACACTAGCAGGTGCAGTAGTATTCGCTGCTCCCGAAGCCTGGCGGGACCGCCCGCCCGGACCTGCGCATGGAGGAGGCGTCGCGACCCATGGCCGACCTCAGAGGCAAGACCCTGTTCATCACCGGCGCCAGCCGCGGCATCGGCAAGGCCATCGCCCTCCGCGCGGCCACCGACGGCGCCAACGTCGTCATCGCGGCGAAGACCGCGGAGCCCCACCCCAAGCTGCCGGGAACCATCTACACCGCCGCGGCCGAGGTCGAGGCGGCGGGAGGCAGGGCGCTGCCGCTGGCGGTCGACGTGCGCGACGACGCCCGCGTGGCGAGCGCCATCGCGGAGGCGGTCGCGCACTTCGGCGGCCTCGACGTCCTGGTCAACAATGCCAGCGCCATCAGCCTCACCGGCACCCTGGCCACGCCGATGAAGCGCTTCGACCTGATGTGGGGGGTCAACGCCCGCGCCACGTTCGCCTGCTCCCAGGCCGCCATCCCCCACCTGCGCCGGGCCGCCAACCCACACATCCTCACCCTCTCGCCGCCCCCCGACCTGGCGCCGAAGTGGTTCGCGCCGCATCTCGCCTACAGCCTGTCGAAGTACGGCATGAGCCTCTGCGTCCTCGGCCTGGCGGAGGAGCTGCGCGCCGACGGCATCGCCGTCAACGCCCTCTGGCCGCGCACCATCATCCTCACCGCCGCGCTGGCGATGCTTGGCGGCATGGTGCCGCCCGAGAACTGCCGCCAGCCCGAGATCGTGGCCGACGCCGCCCACGCCATTCTCACCCGCGACAGCCGCACCACGACCGGCAACTTCTTCCTCGACGAAGAGGTGCTGACCGCCGCCGGCGTCACCGACTTCGACCGCTACGCCGTGCGCCCCGGCGCGCCGCTGCTGCCCGACCTGTTCCTGGGCTGAAAGCGCGGGAGGCGGCCGGGACCGGCAGCCAGGACCGGCAGCCGCCGGCAGCCAGCTCGGCAGCCGCGGGCGACAGCCCGGGGCGCTTGCCCGGCTCGATCTACCTGCCGGCGGCGGCGAAGCGCCGCGCCTCGGCGGCGGTGGGCAGCCACGGGACCGCCCCCGCGCCCCGGCACGCCAGGGCGCCGCAGGCGCAGGCGAAGTCCACGGCGTCGGCCCAGCCGGCGCCGCGGCTGCGCGCATCCACGAGGCCGGCGCAGAAGGCGTCCCCCGCTCCCGTCGAATCCAGTGCCTCGACCGGGTAGGCAGGCGTGACGCGCCGGATGCCGGGAGCGCTGAGGGCGGCCCCGCGCTCGCCCAGGGTCACGAT
>DATNKH010000905.1:0-2031 GCA_035603475.1 Thermoanaerobaculia bacterium | reverse complement strand
AGCAGGCCCATCAAGCTGGCCGAGCCCGTCGCCTCCAGTACCCAGAAAGCCATGGCCAGCGAGAAAGCCTGGTTGCCCAGCTGGCTGACCGCCTGGCCCTGCCAGAGCAGCAGGAAATTGCGATTGACGAGTCTCCGGGCGGTGGTGGCGATCGCGACAGACACTATTTGCGTTGTGCCGCGGCGACGCGGGTCGGGGACAGCGCGGCCGCGAGCGGAACGC
Organism: Thermoanaerobaculia bacterium; assembly: GCA_035603475.1. Classification (GTDB taxonomy): domain Bacteria; phylum Acidobacteriota; class Thermoanaerobaculia; order Multivoradales; family UBA5704; genus JASLEW01. The sequence continues at coordinate 1,809 of DATNKH010000905.1, read as the reverse complement.
GAGCGCCAGTGGCCCGTTCGGTTGGTTCGCAGGCCGGCGCGCCTGTAATGATTTATTGCTTAGATGGCGATTGTCGTTTATTCTCGTCTTGGAGGGTCTGATCATGAACTGCATTCCGTCACGGGGTCCGCATGCCTTTCCATCCGTCCCATCCGTCCCATCCGTCCGCGCCCGCACCAGGGCGCTCGCTCTCTGGGCGCCGACTCTCGCCTGTGCCTCGTGGGCACTGATCCTGCTCGCGGCGGCGCCCGGCGCGGCGAACGCCCAGGAGAAGCAGCCGACCATGTCGATGTCGGAGACGCATGCCAAGACCAGGGTGCGGGCGGTCGTGGAAGCAAGCCCGAGCCAGAACGGCAGGTGGGACACGCTGCCTTACGAGATGCCCATCAACCCGGTGCACGTCGCCCTGATGCACACCGGCAAGGTGCTGGTCGTCTCGGGCTCCGGCAACGATCCCGACAACCATGTCCTGCAGGCGGCGGTCTGGGATCCCAAGAGCGGCACGATCAAGACCTTTCCGATCGCCTGGGACATGTTCTGCAACGGCATGGTCGTCTTGCCCGACGGCAGGCCGTTCGTCCTGGGAGGCACGCTGCAGTACGACCCGTTCTTCGGCGAGCCGCGGACAGCCGCCTTCAACCCGCTCAGCGAGAAGTTCGTGAACATGCCGAGCATGGGCGGCGGGCGGTGGTATCCCACCGGCACGGTGCTGGGCGACGGTTCGGTCCTGGTCGACTCCGGCAAGAACAAGGACGGGAGCATGAATCGATCTGTCGAGATCTGGACGGGGAAGGCCTGGAGCGCCGCCGGCGCCGCCTTCGCCGACATCGATCTGTACCCCCGCCAGCACCTGCTGCCCGACGGCAAGGTCTTCGAGGACGGCTACAATCCCAACTCGCAGCTCTACGATCCGGCCAGCCATGCCTTCACGCCGTTGGCCACGACGATCTTCGGCAAGGACCGCTTCGCGGGCACCTCGGTGCTGCTGCCGTTGACGCCGGCCAACGCCTTCAAGCCGAAGGTGATGATCCTGGGAGGCGCGAGCCCGGCCACGGCGACGACCGAGCTGATCGATCTGTCCGTGCCATCCCCGAAGTGGGTGCAGGGGCCGCCGATGGTGAAGGGAAGGGTCGAGCTGAACGCGACGATCCTGCCCGATGGCAAGGTCCTGGTCTCGGGCGGGTCGGTGAACGACGAGGACAACGCCACGGCCGTGAAGGAGGCGCAGCTCTACGACCCGCAGAGCAACACCTTCGGCTCCGCCAGCACCATGGAGTTCCCGCGCCTCTATCACTCCAACACGCTGCTGCTGCCGGACGCGACGGCGGTGTCGCTCGGGGGCAATCCGGAACGCAAGACCTACCAGCCCGAGATCGAGATCTATTCGCCGCCGTACCTGTTCAAGGCCGACGGCACTCCCGCCAAGCGGCCGGCGATCACCGGCGCCGCGCCCAGGATCTCCTACGGCGCCCGGTTTGCCGTGCGCACCGCGGACGCCGCCAACGTCAAGTCCGTGGTGCTGATCCGCGCCGGTGCCGCGACCCACGCCTTCGACATGGAGCAGCGGTTGGTGGGGCTCTCTTTCACCGCCGGCAAGGGCGTGCTGCAGGCGACGGCGCCCGCCAACGGCAACCTCGCGCCTCCCGGTTACTACCTGCTCTTCATCCTGAACGCGGAAGGCGTGCCGTCGGTGGCCCGCTTCGTTCACCTCGGGCGCGCGGCCGCCGCCAAGCACTGAGCTTCGGTACAACAGCCGGTCGTGGGTCAGTTTCCGAACTGACCCACTACCCGAATACCGGCTGCGGGCCG
>DATNKH010000904.1:0-2043 GCA_035603475.1 Thermoanaerobaculia bacterium | reverse complement strand
GACGATCTCTTCCCGCGCCCCGCCGCCATCGGCCTGCGCTGCGACGTCACGGCCGAGGAGCAAGTGAGCGGTGCCCTGGCCGCCACGGTCGCCGCTTTCGGCGGTCTCGACGTGCTGATCCTCAACGCCGGCGTGTTTCCGGCGGGCCGCAATATCGCCGCCCTCGAGCTCGAGGAGTGGCGGCGGGTGATGGCGGTCAACCTCGACGCCAATCTCGTCCTGATGCGGCAGTGCCATCCGCTGCTCCGCCTGGCGCCGCGCGGCGGCCGGGTGGCGGTGATCGGCTCGAAGAACGTGCCTGCTCCCGGACCGGGCGTTGCCGCCTACTCCGCCTCCAAGGCCGCCCTGCTGCAGCTGGCCCGCGTCGCCGCGCTCGAGTGGGGCCGCGACGGCATCCGCGTCAACATCATCCATCCCAACGCCGTCTTCGACACCGCGCTCTGGACCGAGGAGCGCATCGCCGCCCGCGCCGCCGCCTACCATCTCGACGTCGAGGCCTATCGCCGCTCCAACGTCCTCGGCATCGAAGTCCGCAGCCGCGACGTCGCCGAGGCGGCCGTCGAGCTCTGCGGCCCGCGCTTCTCCCGCACCACCGGCGCCCAGGTCCCGGTGGACGGCGGCAACGACCGCGTCATTTGAAGGAGTAGACTAGACGCCATGAAAGTCATGACGGGCACCGTGGTAGATGGCAAGGTGGACCTGCCAGCCGAATTCGTCGCCGAGGGGTCCCAGGTGATGGTCCTGGCCCCGGAACCCGATCAGCCGATCCGGCTGTCGCGCGCTGAAGAGGAAGAACTCTCGGCAGCAATGGAAGGAATCCGCAGAGGTGACTTCGTCGACGGCCAGGATCTCTTGGCCGAGATTCGGTCACGGCAGAGGCATTGAGCTACCGGATTCGGGTTGCTCCGCAGGCCGCCGCGCAGATCCGAGCTGCCGCAAGTTGGTGGCGCAAGAACCGGACGAAGGCCCCTGAAGCGTTCGATGACGAGACAGTTGACATCTTGGCTCTGTGGCACACGAGTCGTGGTTCCGCACCGGACCTGTGACCACGGCTTCCTTACCGCTTGCGGCGCAGGCGGGCGGTCGCGGCGACGGCGGCCAGGGCGGCGACCTGGGCGGCGGGGATGAGGAGGACGTCGACGAGGTCGACGCTGGTGAAGAGCGGCTGGCCGGTGAGGGGGCGGCAGAGGGCCAGGGCGCCGAGATAGACGGCGGTGAGCAAGAGCCAGACGGCGAGCCACTTCACCGTCGCTGCTCCCGAGTGTTCATGGGCCGGCGTTCCGGATGGCGCCTGGAACCGGCTGGTCAGTGGAAGGCGACTTCCGGCCGGATCTTGTGCTCCACGAGCTCGAGGGGGGCGCCGCCCTCGTTGACGAAGGCGTACTGGATGCCGTGCGGGATGGTCAGCAGGTCGGCGGTGCGCAGGGGCAGGCTGGGGGCGTCGGCGCGGCCCATCTCGGCGGCGGTGCCCATCAGGAGGCGGCCCTCCCCGGCGCGGACGAAGAGCGACGCGGCGCAGCACGGATCGCTCGCGACCTCGGTCTCGCCGCGCGGCTCGACCCGGAGCTGGCTCGCGACCACGAAGCCGTCGGCCAGTACGGTCTTGCTGCCGCCCGGGACGTCGCGCGCCGGCAGCTCCTCGATCCTGGGGTCGTCCTTCGTCCCCGCGACCCGCCGGCTGGCGGCGGGCGAGTGGAGGTCCCGCAGGCGCGCTCCGGCCCAGGTCTTGTCGAAAGCGGCGGGGATCGGCTTGCCGCGGTTCTGATCGTGCAGCCGGTCCACCATGTCGGTCGAGATGGTCGCGAACTCCTCGAGCGTGCAGCCGATGACGGTGTGCACGGTCCCCAGCTCGTCGAGCACGAAGACGTCCCCGGGGCGGGCCGCGAAGCGGTACCGGTCATAGTCCGGATCGGGGCGCTCGCCCACGAGCCAGGCGGCGAAGCGGTCGCGGTCGTAGCAGCGCTCCCACTCGTCGAAGCTGCACAGGAAGACGAACCCCCCCGGATGGACGTCGAGGATGTGGAAGACCTCGGTCTTGTGGGT
>DATNKH010000903.1:0-4864 GCA_035603475.1 Thermoanaerobaculia bacterium | reverse complement strand
CGAGCGCCAGGCGCTCCGGCCGGTGCCCGTCGACCGGTCGCGGCGAGCCGACGCGGCCGGGGCCGAGAAGGGCGAAGAGGCGGGCGAGGGTGGCGGCCAGCTTGTCCGGAGACAGCGCCGCCGGGCCGTACAGGGCCAGCTGTGCCTCTCGCGGACGGTCCGGATGGGCCGCCAGGGTGAAGCCGGCGACCGGCGCGCCCGGCGGGCGGGCCTCGAGGTCCAGGCGCAGCAAGGTCAAGAGCGTCTTGACGTCGCGGGTGGGCGCCGGCAGATCGACGGTGCGCGGCTGGTGGCCCTCGGGCTCGAGGCGCAAGGTCAGCTCCAGGCGGGCGCAGGCAAGTCCGTTCGCCTCCAGGCGCAGGCAGAGGCGCTCGAGAGCCGCCCGGCACACGAACAGGAAGGGCTCGAGCGCCACCAGCGGCCATTCCAGGTCCATCCCTTCGTGGAACGCGGGCGGCGGCGGGCTGGGCATCAGCGGCCGGGGGTCGATCCCCCGCGCCGTGGCGTGCAGCTCGCGGCCGGAGCTCCCCAGGCGGCTGGTGACGCGCGCCACGGGCAGGCGGGCGAAATCGCCGATCGTCTTGATGCCCCACTGGGCGAGGGTGGCGACGATGTCGATGATGCCCGCGGCTCCCGGACGTGCCGGGGTCCCACCGGTCGTCCGGGTTGCCGGGATCGTGGCGGCACCCGGCGCTCCCGTGCCCAGGGTCTCCGGAGTCGGCAGCAGGCGGGCGAGCGGCAGCGGCGCCAGGAAGGCCGCCTCCTCCCCCGCCGGCACGATGGCAGGCGACTCCGCCAGGGCGGCGGCGATCCGGGCGGCGAGCTTGCTCGAGGCGATGCCGACTCTCGCCGGCAGGCCGGCCGCCTCGGCGGCGCCGGCCAGGGCGCAGGCCAGGCTCGTCTCGGCAGGGCTCGCGGGCGTCGCGGGCACCGCGGGCGTCGCCGACGTCGCGGGCGTTGCCGACGTCGTGAGCGTTGCCGACGTCGTGAGCGTTGCCGGCGTCGTGGACGTTGCCGGCGTCGTTGCCGGCGTCGTGGCGCCGGTAGGCGGGGCGGCCGCGCTTCGCGGACCCCTGCCCGCGGGCCGGAAGCGGCGATCGATCCCGTCCACGTCGAGATAGGCGACCCCTTCCCCGGCATCCTCGATGCGCGGCGAGAAGCGCTCGGCGATCTCGAGCAGCGCCTCCTGGGCCGCACGCTCACACTCCGCGTCGCGCGGGCGCGCCACCAGCTTGGGAATGAGCGCCCGCGCCTGGGGGAGGGTGAGGCCTGGCCGCACTCCGGCCCGGCGCGCCAGCCGCGAGGCGGCGAGGACGCGGGCGGCGCTGCCGTTGCCTTCGACGATGACCACCGCCTCGCGCGCCAGCTCGGGCTCGCTGCGCAAGCGGGCCGCGAGAGGGAAGAGCGAGACGGCGACGCAGGCAAGGCGGGGCAGGGCCACGGCGCATCCTCAGGTCCGGCCGGCCTGCCCCGCCGCGGCTGCCGGGGCCGCCGAAGCCGCAATCGCGATGGCCGCCGAGGACGCGACGGCCGCTGAAGCCGCGACGGCCACCCGGGACGCGACGGCCGCCCGGGACGCGACGGTCGCCGGGGACGTGATGGCCGCTGAAACCGCGATGGCCGACGGAGTCTCGGCGGCTGCCGGGGTCGCCGGGACCGCGGGAACGATCGGCGAGAGCCGCAGCTCCAGCTCCAGGGATCTCGCGGGCAGCCGCCGGCCGCGGCACTTCTCGAGCGTCACCTGGCAGGAGAGGCCGTCGAGCAGCCAGGAAGGGCCTCCCGCCGCTCCCTGCCAGCGGGCACGTCCGCGCGCCGCTTGCAGCACCGCTGCCGCCGCCGTGCCGCTCACCCGGTAGGGGCTGGCCACCAGCAGGGCGGCGCCCTGTGCCTGGGCGGCCCGCGCCAGGCGCAGCCAGCCGGCCTCGCGCCCCCGCCCACCGCGAATCGGCGGGTTGCCGAGGTCCAGGACCACCATCGGGAAACCGCCGCCGAGCAGGATCTCGGCTCCGGCCAGCGCCTGCTTCAGGGTGCCGGGGCGCAGCCAGAGCAGGCGGCGAAGATCCGCCCCCAGGGCAACGGCGGCCTCCGGGTCGAGCCCGTCGCCGAGATCGACCAGCGCCGCCGCCTCGCCCGCGGCGGTGGCCGCGGCGATGGCGGCCAGCACGATGGAGAACCGCCCGCTCGAGCGGGCGCCGATCATCTCGACCAGCTTCCCCCGCGGCAGGCCGCCCCCCAGCAGCTCGTCCAGGGCGGGGAAGGTCTTCAGGGGCGCCCTCCGGTGTGGCAACGCCGGGCTCTCCCGGGGGTCCTCCCGGGACTCCAGGGAGCGGACCGCGCGGCCGTACTCGCTGGCGCTGCGCAGGCTGTCGATCAACGGCGCGAGCGAGCTCAGCGGGTCCCGCGGGTCGAGCGGCTGTGACAGCTTGCCGCGCAGGCGTTCGAGGGCGGATGCTCCCGGCGGCGGCGGGGGGGGCGCATCGGCGATGGGCGCGAGGGTCCCGCGGGCATGGAGGAGGCCTGGCATGGCTCCCAATCTAAGGCGTTAACGAGGCGTAAGTCAAGCTACGGGAAAAACCGATAAATGACGTAAATATGTGTTCTTACAGCCGCTTGGCGTAAGTCGATCACAATACCCGAGCACCGCGCACCGGACGATCGAAAATCCTCGGCCGTCGCCTCCGGAGGTAACGTGAAAGCAGAACCGCGGCGCCATCGCGGGCCGCCGGGCATACAATGAATCCATGCGCGGCCGCCCCCGCATCACCTTGGCGGTCCTGGCAGCGCTGGCGGCGATCGCGGCGCCGGCCGTCGCGCCGCCGGCCGCCGGCGCGACGAGAGGTAGAGCGATGAGCATGAACCTGACGTCTGCCGCCTTCACCCACCAGGGAGAGATGCCGGCCCGCTACAGCTGCGAGGTCAAGGGCCGCGAGGTCTCTCCGCCCCTCGCGTGGAGCGGCGTGCCGGGCGCCGCCAAGAGCCTGGCCCTGATCGTGGACGATCCGGACGCTCCCGACCCGAAGGCGCCGCAGCGGACCTGGGTGCACTGGGTGCTCTACGACCTGCCGGTCACCGCCACCGGGTTGCCCGAAGGCGTCGTCCAGGGCGACCTGCCGCCTGGCACCCGCGAAGGGAAGAACGACTGGAGCCGCACCGGCTACGGCGCGCCCTGCCCCCCCGTCGGCCGGCACCGCTACTTCTTCAAGCTGTACGCCCTGGACACCGAGCTGCCCGATCTCGGCCATCCCGACAAGCGGCGGCTCGAGCAGGCCATGGAAGGGCACGTGCTCGCCCACGCCGAGCTGGTCGGCACCTACGAGAAGGCCGGCAAGCGCAGCATGGTCGGCGCGCTGCTCGGCCGCTGACCCTGCCCGGTCCCCCCAGTCGCGCGGATGGCTCGACGATGGACATGCGAACGAACCGAGCGGGCACCAGCTAGCTAGCCGAGCGCCCGATGGACGTCTCCGAGGTACGCCGCGATTACCGCCGGGCCGCTCTCGACGAGCGCGACCTGGCGCCCGACCCCATCGCGCAGTTCCGCGCCTGGATCGCCGAGGCGCTGGCCGGCGATCCGCTCGATCCCACCGCGATGACGCTCGCCACCGCCGACCCCGAGGGCCGGCCGTCGGCGCGCGTCGTGCTGCTCAAGGGCTACGACGAGCGCGGCTTCGTCTTCTTCACCAACTACGGCAGCCGCAAGGCGTGCGAGCTGGCCGCCAACCCGCATGCGGCGCTGGTCTTCTACTGGCCGGCCCGCGATCGCCAGGTGAGGGTCGAGGGCGTGGTCGAGAAGACCTCGCGCGAGGAGACCGCGGCCTACTTCGCGACCCGGCCGCCGGCCTCGCAGCTCGGCGCCTGGGCCTCGCGGCAGAGCGCGCCGGTGGCCGGCCGCGAGCCGCTGGAGCAAGCCTTCGCCGCCGCCACCCAGCGCTTCGCCGGCGGCGAGATCCCAGCCCCCGACTTCTGGGGCGGCTACCGCCTCGAGCCGACCTGGGTCGAGTTCTGGCAGGGGCGCGAGAGCCGCCTCCACGACCGCATCGCCTACCGCCGGAACACCGAGGGCGGCTGGACCATCGAACGGCTGCAGCCGTGAGCGCGGCGCACCTGCCGGCGGGTCCTCGCCGCCGGCAGCCGGCGCTCGCCTCAGAGCAGGCTCGCCAGGCCGAAGTAGATGAAGACGTCGGCGGCCAGATGCGCGGCGATGGCGGCCTCGAGCCCTCGCCGCCAGTACAGCCAGCCCAGGACGATGCCGGCGACGCCGTCGAGGGTGATGGCCCTGAGGTAGGGATGCGGCACGTTCGGGAGATTGCCCACGTGCGCCAGCCCGAAGTAGAGCGCCGAGGCGAGGATGCTGAGCCAGATCGCGAGGGATGGCGACGGCCGGCCGAGGCGGGAGAGCGCGAGAAGGGCGATCCAGGCGACCAGGGTGGCGAAGATCAACCGGAACTCGAGCTCCTCGACGATCGGCGAGTAGAGCACGACCAGACAGCGGACGAGGACGGGCTGCGCGCCAAGGGCCCGAACGTACTCCTGGCTGACCCCTGAGAACAGGAGCAGGTCGAGCCCCATCATGGTGATGGCGGTGGCGACTCCCGCCAGCAGGTACAGCCACAGCGAGCGCCAGAAGGCATGGCGGGTGTCGGGCGCCGCGAGGGCGGAGTTGAGGGGCGTGCCGAGACCGAGTCGGCGGGGAGGCCAGCGTACCTTGCTCCTGATCCGAGCCAGCATGACCACCTCCTCCCGAGGGGTCCGGCAGTGGGTCAGTTTCCTCGCGAGGGACCCTTCCCCCTCCGCCTCGCTTTGGGCGAGGGTCCGCAGTCCTCCGCCCCGCCGTACTGAACTTGGACCCTCGCCCAAAGCGAGGCGG
>DATNKH010000902.1:0-7277 GCA_035603475.1 Thermoanaerobaculia bacterium | reverse complement strand
TCCGAGTGCCACCGTCGGAGGACTCCAGCGCCGCGCGCCTCGCCCCAAGGGAGGTCCGGGGGGAGATCCGCCGCCCACGGCCCGTCCAGGCGGCAAGAACCTTCAGGTGGCAAGAACCTTCAGGCGGCAAGAACCTTCAGGCGCGCTACAATAGTCCGCATACATGGAGTTCTCAGGTCGACTCACCGCGTTCCCGCCGAGCGACCTCCTGCAGTGGGCCCTCAACGACCGCCGCACCGGGGCCCTGGTGATCCGCAGGAGCGAGCGCGAGAAGCGTGTCTACTTCCACGCCGGCGAGGTCATCACCTGCCTGTCGAACGATCCCGCCGAATACTACGGCCAGCACCTGCTGCTCTACGGGCACCTGGAGCAGGACCAGCTGTTCCAGGCGCTGACCTACTGCACCACCCGCGGCGTGCGCCTGGGCACCGCGCTGCGCGAGCTCGGCATCATGACCCCCGAGAAGGTGCAGCAGACCCTGCGCACCCAGATCGAGGACTCCATCTGCGACCTCTTCCTCTGGGAACGCGGCGTCTTCTACTTCCGCGCCGAGATGCCGCTCGAAGAGGAGATCCTGCCCGAGCCGATCCACGCCATGGCCCTGATCATGGAAGGCACCCGCTGGCTCGACGAGTACCGGCGCATCCGCCAGCTCTTCATCCACGACAACATGGTCGTGCGCCGCGGCGCCTCCTGGCCCGGCCATGACCTGTCGCCGGTCGAGAGCCGCATCGGCGCGGAGCTCGACGGCAAGCGCACCCTGGGCGAGCTCTACCGCGTCATCCGCGGCTCCTACTTCCGCTTCCTCGAAGGCGCCTACCGGCTGGCCATCCTCGCGGTGCTCGACATCGACTCGGTGGGCGAGCCCCTCGACCACACCACCCGCGAGATGAGCGTCTACGACCTGCTCCTGGAACAGGCCACCGAGGAGCAGATCCTGGTGGCCCACCGCCACATGGCGGTGCCGCTCGATCTCCTCGAGCGCTGGGTCCCGGTCTGGGTCGCCGAGCCCGGCGCCGAGGAGCAGACGAGGATGCCAGCCCGGGCCCGCGACTTCTACGCCCGCCTCGACGGCAAGACCCCCCTGGGCGACGCCTTCTCCGGCGACGCTCGCCTCCGCGGCCGAGAGATGGACCTGCTCCTCCTCCAGCTTCAGAAAGGCCGCCTGGCCCTCCTCCCAGCTGCCGTCGAGACCCTGGAAGCCGAAGCCGAGACCCGCGGCCAGCCGCCCCTGGAGCGCTGGTGGCAGCGCGTCTTCCCGCGGTCGCCGCGTTGACGCGGACGTCATGGCGATCGTGCCGGCGCTCCTGTGGCGCCTCCAGCCTCCCATTCTGCTCACCGGCTGGGGTTAGATAGATAGGCCGCAGCCGCGGCGGCGTTCCTCAGTGCATCACGCTTCCACTTGCAATGACAAGATGGATCTGATATGCTGCTGATCAGATGATTACTAGTAACTGCTATCACCTTCAACGTGATGGCGAAAAGGCGCCATACAGGTGTTCCCGTATCGGTGCGAAGGAGAAGGCAATGTTGAGGCTGCGGATCATGATACTGACGATGTGTGGGTGCCTGTCGGTCATCGCCGCCGCCCCCGCACGAGGGGCAGATGGTTCCATCTATATTTCAGCTCATGCGCCAACGACGATGGCCACCGGACAGACGCTGCCCGTCTCGGTAACGATGTACAATTCCGGGACGACGACCTGGACAGCCGCCGGCCAGTACAAGCTGGGCAGTCAAGACCCGGAGGACAACTTGATCTGGGGCGTCGGGCGCGTGCTGCTCGCCAGCACCGATGCGATCGCACCTGGACAGGAGAAGACATTTAACTTCAATATCACTGCGCCGCTCACGACAGGTTCCTACAATTTCCAGTGGCAGATGCTGGTCGAAGGAGTGGCATGGTTCGGAGCGTTCACGCAGGATGTCGTGATCCAGGTCGGTGCGGGCGGCGACCAGGCCTACTTCGTATCCCAGACGATGCCCACCAGCCTCAACGTCGGGCAGGTGCAGTCCGTGGCGGTTACCATGGCGAACACCGGCAACTCCACCTGGACCGCCGCGGCAGCATACAAGCTCGGCACGCAGAACCCCCCGGACAATCTCACCTGGGGGTTGGGAAGGGCTTACCTGCCAGGCTCAGCCAGCATTCTGCCCGGCCAGCAGTTTACTTTCACGTTCAACATCACGGCTCCCAGCTCGCCGGGGACCTACAACCTCCAATTCCGGATGTTACGGGAAGGAGTTGCATGGTTCGGCGACTACACCACCAACGTGCGGGTGAGCGTGGGAGCGCCTTGCGTGCTGACTGACCTGTCATCGTACTTCGTGCCAAGCTATTCGGGCTGGCAGACGGCCAAGCGCCTCTGGATCGGGTCGAATGGCGGCTCAGCCTCCGAGCGGTGGTTCTCGTACGCGGCCAATAAGTACGAGCACATCAAGTTCAGCGATCCGCAGTCGGCGGAGACCTTCGCGATCGACTCGAGCTGGATCTACATCACCGCCGAGAACAAGATCAACGACTCGTCACAGACCCGCGTGTGGCCGCCCGGCGTGTACGGGCTTGGGTTGAGGTGGCTTCCCCGGTACGCCCAGGGTTGCCCTGGCTGCACTGCCGTCGAGATCGCAGCCTGCAACCAGCAGAACAAGTTCGATCCCTGCAATTCCGGTACGAACTACTACAATAACTGCCAGTTCACGAACAGTACCGGGAACTACTGCGCTGTCTACGGCGACGATGTCGAGTTCACGACCTACAACTACGGGTACACCATCGGCACGCTGGCGACGATCATCAAGGTCGACGTCTTGGATGACGCCACTTCCGAGTATTACTACTACGGCATTGGCCGCGGCTTGCTGCGCTACGAGGACTACGACGCCCATGGTAACCTTCTCCAGTGGGCCGCGCAGACCGGAGAGAACGCGAACCAACCAATCGCCAGTAATGTGTGCTTCCAGCCCTAGGTGACGAGGCGCTTGCTGGGCTTCACTGCTCGGCAGGTGGGAGTCCGCGAGGGTCGCGCGGACGAAGCCGGCCAGTCCGAGAGCCGCGCCGGCCGTAGCGCGGCCTCGGAGGATCCTGGCGGCAGCGCCTCCTCTCCTGGCGACGCGACGGCCGCGGAGCGCTCGGCCAGGAGGACGGGCCACCGCCAGCGCGAGTTCGGAGCCTGCCTGGGCGCACTGGCAGGGTTTTACTCAGTCGCAGCGCTCTATCTCCACCCGATCTGGCGGGTGTGGCGGGATCACCTCGTTCCCAACATGGGCGATGCCGTCTTCAATCTCTACCTGCTGAAATGGGTGGGCCACGAGGCGCGGCTAGGATTCGCCGGGTTCTGGGATGCCCCCTTCTTCTATCCCAGCCGAGGAGTGCTGGCCTACTCGGATCACATGGTGGGGCCCGGGCTCGCCGCCATGGTATGGAGCTCGGTCGTGCCCGGGTGGGTCGGCGCCTACAACGTGCTCTTCCTGTCGTCGTTCGCTCTGACGGGCTGGGCGATGAGCTGGGTCCTTCGCCGCTCGGGGCGATCCTGGTGGGCCGCGCTTCTTGGCGGCGTGCTGTACGCGTTCTGTCCCTTTCGCTGGGACCAGGTTCCTCATCTCCAGGTGCTCTTGATGGCCGCGATCCCGGTGACGCTCTGGAGCTTCGACCGCCTCCTGGCCCGCCCGTCATGGCCGCGGGGAGCGGCCTTTCTCCTCTGTTACGCGCTGCACCTGTCCGGTGGCTGCTATCTCGCCGTCATGATCCATATCCCCCTGCTAGTCCTCGCCTGGAACCGTGCGGCGGAGCTCTGGAGGAGGAGACGCGACTTCCGCCTGGCGGGTCTCGCCCCGTTGGCCTCGGTCGCCGCTCTCGCTGCCGGGCTGCTCACGGCGACGTTCCATGAATACTGGCGAGTCGATCGCCGCGAGGGCCTTGCCTGGAGCGCCGGCGCCGCGCGGCACTGGGGTGCGAGCCTGCTCAGCTACCTCCAGCCCTCTGCCTCGAACATCTACGCGGGCTGGTGGCCGAGCAGTTTCTTCCGTTCTGAAAATTGTCTCTTCCCGGGCTTCCTGGCAGTGACACTCTGCCTGGCCGCCGGCTTCCTCGCCAGCCGCCGCGCCGGCCCCTCCGGTGCTGGCGATGGCGCAAGCCGTCCGGTGGGCGGCGGCGCCCGCTCGTGGCGACTCCTTTTCCTTGCGCTCGCGCTGCTCGGATGGACCGGCGGCGAGCTCCGGACCTTGAGCGAAGTTCCGCGCCTTGCTTCTCTTGACCGGTGGGTACCGGGGCACAGCTACCGCTTGCCGTTCGTGCTCGTCATCTCGGGCGTGGCCCTCTGGACGATCGCCAGCCGGCGGCAGGAGGGCCATTGGCCGTGGATGAGGATCGGGGCACTCGATCCGTGGCCACGTGGCGTTCTCCTGGCGGGTGCCTCGACGGCGCTCCTCTCGACCCCGCTCTTCTACCTTCCCCTGGCACATTGGGCGCCAGGCCTCTCCTCGATCCGTGTTCCGGCCCGGTTCCAAGCCTTCTCGATGTTCACCATCGCCTTCTTCGCCGCCGCCGCCTTCGATGCGCTGGCGGAGAGGTGCCGCTCGGCGGGCGGTCCGCGGTCACGCCGGCGGGTGGCGCTCTTCACCGTGGCGGTGTTCGTCGTGGCGTTTGTCGAGTGCGCGCCCCGCGCTCTGCCATGGGGTCCCCTGCCGGAGGAAGAGGACTTCCCAGAGGTCTATGCTTGGCTGGCGGATCAGCCCGACGTCCATGCGCTGCTCGAGCTGCCGCTCGAAGAGAGCTCGGTGGTCGAAGCGCGGGGTGACGCTGCCGTCGAGGCCATGTACTTCGGAACCCTCCACTGGCGTCCCCTGGTCAATGGCTTCAGTGCCCATTTTCCGCTCGACTACCAACGCCTTGAAGCCAGCTGCTGCTACCCCATGCCCGACCCGCGGACGCTCGCGGATCTCGCGGGCCGCGGCGTGACCCACATCCTCATCCACCGGTCGAGGCTTCGGCTCTGGCAGCGCCGTGCACTCGAGGAATGGTCCGCTGCAAATTCGAAGCGCATCGAGCTCGTCTATGCGGGCGGCGGTGATCGCGTCTACCGTCTGGGCCCCCCCGGCAAGCAGCCGGCCGCCGGAGCCTCTTAGCCTGGCTCCGTGCGAGCAGTCACCTCCCGTCGTCCTTCTCTTACGCCGTAGCTCCCCCCTCGTTGCGTTCCCCCGAGAGGATCCGCCACCCGACCACCTTCTCGTCGATCTCCCGCAGCCGGTTGGCGACCAGGCGGCAGAGCAGCTGCATGAACTCGAGGGCGGCGTGCGGGTCCATGGCGAGGATCTCGCGCACCGTCGCCTGGTCGAGCGTGAGGACCGTGAGCGGACCGCCGTAGGCGCGCGCGTCGGCCGAGCGCGGCTCGCCGTCGATCAGCGCCATCTCGCCGAAGAACTCGCCGCGCTCGAGGATCGCCAGCGCCTCCTCGCCGGCGCCGGGGATGAACTTGCTGATCATCGCCTTGCCTTCGAGGATGACGTACATCTCGGCGCCCTCGTCGCCTTCCTGGAACAGCGAGGCGCCGGCCGCGAAGCGCTCCTCCTTGGAGAAGGTGGCGAGCGTCATCAGCTCGCGCCGCGACAGCCCCTGCTCGCGGAACAGCCGGATCTTGTCGGTCGACTCCACCTTGACCGCCGCCGGCAGGAGGTCGGGCGGCGCCGGCCGCTTGCGCAGGCGCAGGAAGTTCTCGGGCATCGAGTCGGAGGAGAAGAAGCTCTTCAGCTGGTCGTTGGTGGCGCGCAGCTTCTGCGCCAGGCTGTGCCAGAAGCTCCAGTAGAGCTTGATCCCGAGCTCGGGCGCGGTCTCGATCAGCGAGTCGAGCGCCGCGGCGTCGAGGCGAAAGAGCTGGCAGGGCGCGAGCGCGCTGGCGTCGGAGCTGCGGTCCTGGCCGGTGATGTAGCTGGCCTCGCCGAACATGCTGCCCGGCTCGAGCTTGCCGAGCGTGAAGGTGCCGTAGGCCGTGGGCCGCTGGATGAGGATCTCGCCGCGCTCGAGCACGTAGAGATCGCGTCCCTGGCTGCGGTGGGCCAGGACCAGCACCCCGGTCTCGTGGATCTCGTCGCGCACCACGCCGGTCAAGCGGAAGATCTGCTCGTCGGTCAGGTGTGACCACAGCTTGATGCGGCGCAGGCGGGCGGCGAGGTGGAGCTGGCCGCTCGGGCCGGCGGCGGCAGCCGGCAGCCCGGACTCCGCGGCGTGGGCGGCGTAGGCAGCGTTGGCGGCGTGGGCGGCGAGCACGCTGCCGCTCGCCGCGAAGCCGCCCTCCTCGAGGAACCGCTCGCGGTGCCACTCGAGGCGGTCGAAGGCGGTGTGGATCTGCTCCTGGCGCTCGCGGAAGACCTGCACCAGCTCGCGGCTGCCCCAGCCCAGGACCTGCTTCAGGGTCTGGATCCGGCGCCGCAGCCGGCGCCCCCCCTCCTCGTCGCCGTCGTTGAGCAGCAGGAAGGCGTGGGCGGTGGCCGCCAGGGCAGCCTCGAACTGCTTGCGCTCGAACTCGGCGCGGCCCAGGCTCTCGGCGACGTCGCGGTCGAAGGGGTTCAAGCGGAGCGCCTTGCCGAATTCCTCCGCGGCGCCGTCGAAGTCCCGGCGGCGGAACAGCAGCCGGCCGTGCAGCTCGGCATGCGCCGGGTTGGCGAGGTCCTTGGCCTTGGCCACCTCGATGCACTCGATGGCGCGGGCGTTCTCGCCCCGCTCGGCGTAGAGCCGGGCGAGGCCCAGGAAGTGGGCGGCGTCGATGGCGTTCCGCCGGAAGCCCTCGCGGAGCACCTCGCGCAGGCTGCGGCTGCGGGAGTCGCCGCCGCCCTCGAGCTGCTGCAGCTTGCGGACCTCGGCCAGCGCCAGCTTCACCGACAGGTTCGCGGGATCGAGACGGAGCGCCAGCAGCAACAGCTCCGCCGCCTCGTCATGACGGGCGGCCGCGCTCATGCGCCGCGCCAGGTCGGCGAGCTCGTCGACCTCGCGCGTCAGGTCCGGGGGCTGGGGTCGAGTGTCGCGCATGCCCGCGCGCCCGCTGGCGCAGCGAGCGCCCGCGGAGTCTAGCACGGGGCCGCGGCCGCCGAGACGAACGGGTAGTGGGTCAGCTCGCGAGGGTCCGTCCCCTCTGCGTCCCTTGGGGCGAGGCATCCGAAGTCCAAGGTCGGTTCCCTTGGGACCCCCCTCGCCCCAAGGGACGCAGAGGGGACGGACCCTCGCGAGCTGACCCACTACCCGTTCGTCTCGGCGGCCGCGGCCCCGTGCTAGACTCCGCGGGCGC
>DATNKH010000901.1:0-2716 GCA_035603475.1 Thermoanaerobaculia bacterium | reverse complement strand
CATCTGGCGCGCGGTCGGCGTCGAGTAGGCGTAGCCGTTGTGCTCGGCGATCACCACCAGCGGCACGCCGAGCACCGCCGCGAGGTTGAGCCCCTCGTGGAAGTCGCCGGTCGAGGTGCCGCCGTCGCCGATGTAGGTCAGGGCCACCAGGTCGCGGCCCTGCATCCGTCCCGCCAGCGCCACCCCCGCCATCACCGGGATCAGCGCGCCCAGCATCGAGATCGGCGCCACCAGGCCGCGCGAGAGGTCGCCGAAGTGGGTGTTGCCGTCCTTGCCGCCGGTCGGGCTGCCGCCCTTGGCCATGTACTGCATCATCACCTCGCGCGGCTTGACGCCGCGCACCAGCATCGATCCCAGGTTGCGGATCAGCGGCCCCATGAAGTCCTGGGGCGCGAGGGCGTAGGCGCTGCCCACCGAGGTCGCCTCCTGGCCGCGGCTCGAGTAGAGGCCGCCCACCACCTTGCCCTGCCGGTAGAGGTTGCCCAGCCGGTCCTCGAGCATGCGGTTGAGCTTCATGAAGCGGTAGAGCTCGAGCTGCTGGGCGGCGCTCAGCTCGGTGGCCGCCAGGCCGTCGGAGGGAGCGGCCTCGGCGGCCGCGCTGGCCTCCGCCGCGGCGGCCGGGGCGGAGCGCCGAACCCTGCCTTTGCCGGTGTTGCTCTTGGCCATGAATCTCCTGCCTAGAAATGGATGGCGTGGCCGAGGGCGGCGTGCGCCGCCTCCCCCACCGCCTCCGAGAGCGTCGGATGGGCGTGGATGGTGCGCAGCAGCTCCTCGTCGGTCGCCTCCAGGTGCAGCGCGGCGCAAGCCTCGGCGATGAGGTCGGTGGCGCTGGCGCCGATGATGTGGACGCCCAGCACCTCGTCGTACCTGGTCTCGCGCACCACCTTGACGAAGCCGCCGGTGTGGCCGAGGATCGCCGCCTTGGCGAGGGCGGTGAAGGGGAACTTCCCCACCGCCACGTCGTAGCCGCGCTCGCGCGCCCGGGCCTCGCTCAGGCCGACGCTGCCCACCTCCGGATCGCAGTAGGTGCAGGACGGGACGTGATCGTAGTTGATCGGCCGCACCGGCTGGCCGGCCATGTGCTCGACCGCCAGGATGCCTTCCGCCGAGGCGACGTGGGCCAGCCACGGGGTGTTGACGACGTCGCCGATGGCGTAGACGTGCGGCAGGTTGGTCTGCATCAGCGGGTTGACCTTGACGTAGCCGCGCTCGAGCTCGATCCCCAGCGCCTCGAGACCGATGCCCCCGGTCACCGGGCTGCGGCCGACCGCGGAGAGGAGCAGCTCGGCCTCGATCGTCTCCTGCGTTACCGCCGCCGCCGCAGCTTCCGCGCTCGCCGAGGTCCCCGGGTTCCCGGACGACCCGGCGGCTGCCTGAGCCTTGGCGCCGGCCTTGCCCTGGCGCTCGATGGTCAGGCGGACGCCCGTGGCGGTGCGCTCGGCGGCGGTCAGGCGCGCGCCGGTCAGCACCTTGATCTTGCGCTTGCGCAGCGCGCGCTCGAGCTCCGCCGAGACCTCCTCGTCTTCGATCGGCAGGATGCGCGGCAGCATCTCGATCAGCGTCACCTCGCTGCCGAACGAGGCATACAGCGAGGCGAACTCGGTGCCGACGGCGCCGGCGCCCAGCACGGCGATCGACTTCGGCACCCGCTCGAGCAGCAGGACGTGGTCGGAGTTGAGCACCCGCTCGCCGTCGGCGGGGGCGATCGGCACGTCGCGCGGCACCGAGCCGGTCGCGATCATCACGAAACGGGTGGAGAGGACGCGCTTGCCGTCCTTGCCGTCGACCTCGACCTGGTGCGGGCCTACCAGGCGGCCCGTCCCCTGCAGCATGCCGGTGACCTTGTACTTCTTGAACAGCGACTCGATGCCGCGGGCGTTCTTGTCCACCACCTTGCGCTTGCGCTCATGGGCGCGGGCGATGTCCAGGGTGGGCGCCGGCACCTGGATGCCGTGCTCCGCGACGCCGCGGATCTCGTCGAGGAGCGAGGCGGTGTGCAGCAGCGCCTTGGTCGGGATGCAGCCGCGGTGCAGGCAGGTGCCGCCGAGCTTGGGGTCCTTCTCGACCACCGCCACCTTCAAGCCGAGCTGTCCGGCGCGGATGCCGGCGACATAGCCGCCGGGGCCGCTGCCGATGATGATCAGGTCGAAGTCTTCTTGCGCCATCAGGTCTCCCAGGTCACATGAACTGCAACAGCGATCTACAACACTCGGCGGCACTCCACCGATTCCTCCGTCCTCCCAGCCGGGGTGCCGCGACTGGCGACAGTCGGAGCCGCGGCCGCGATGCGGGGGCCGCGACGGCGTGGCGGGCGGTGGCGCGCTCAGCGCGCCGGGGTGGCCACAGGGGCTGCCGCGACCGCCGCGGCACCCGCGGGCAGGGCCGCCGTTGCCGCCAGGGGCACGGCCCGGAACCGCCCCGGCTTCTCCTCCACCACTCTCCCCAGGGGGGCCTCGAGCTCGTGCTGGAACATCGCCAGCCATCCCTCGGCGGCAGCCCGCGGCAGCCAGATCTTCTTGTTCTCGAGCGTCGTCATCGGGAACAGGTCGTAGCTCATGATCCAGGGATAGGAGACGTGGGCCACGGTGGGCACCAGGTCGGCGAAGAACACCGCCTTGCCGCCGAAGTCCGCCGCGTCTCCCGGCTCGCGCCGATCGCCGTCCGTGGCGTGCGAGCCGTCGGTGCCGCCCGTCCGATCCGCGTTGCCATCCACCAG
>DATNKH010000900.1:0-7675 GCA_035603475.1 Thermoanaerobaculia bacterium | reverse complement strand
GCTCGGCCGCCATAAGGCGATCCCCAAGGTGAGCCCCGGGAAGACCGTGGAGGGGCTCCTGGGCGGCGTCGCCACGACCCTTGCCCTCGCCGTGCTGCTCGCCCCCCTCCTCACCCCCCTCACCCGGCTCGAGTCGGTCATCGCCGGGCTGCTGATCGGCCTCGGCGGCTTCGTGGGCGACGTCGTCATCTCGGCCTTGAAGCGCGACCTGGGGATCAAGGACAGCGGCACGCTGCTGCCGGGCCACGGCGGCATCCTCGACCGCATCGACAGCCTGAGCTACACCGCGCCGCTGTTCTTCCATCTCTTCTGGTACCTGCACGGGCCGCTCGTCACTCGCTTGTGGGACCGGTGAGCCGGCTGGACGAGCTCCTGCGCTGGCTGTTCTTCTGGCTGGTGGTGCGGCCGGTGGTGCTGGTCGGCCTGGGCCTCAACGTCCGCCACCGCGAGCGCCTGCCGGCCGCCGGCCCGGCGATCGTCGTCGCCAACCACAACAGCCACCTCGACACCATGGTCTTGATGACCCTGCTGCCCAGCCACCTGCTGCCGCGCGTGCACCCGGTGGCCGCTGCCGACTATTTCCTGCGCCACCGGCTGCTCGCTTGGTTCGCACTGCGCATCGTCGGCATCATCCCGATCGAGCGCCGGCCGCCGCCGCCGCCGGCCACGGCCGAGCCGCCACCCCCAGGTGAGCCGCCCACGCCGGGGGCGCCTCGCCCGGACGCCCTGGCCGCCGTCGCGGCCGGTCTCGAGCGCGGCGACGTCGTCATCCTGTTCCCCGAGGGCACGCGCGGCGAGCCCGAGCGGCTGGCCGACTTCAAGAGCGGCGTCGCCCGGCTCGTCGAGCGCTTCCCGGCGGTCCCGGTCATCCCGATCTTCCTGCACGGCCTGGGCAAGGCGCTGCCGCGGGGCAAGGCCCTGCCCGTGCCTTTCTTCTGCGACGTCTTCGTCGGCGAGCCGGTGCCCTGGCGCGGCGACCGCAAGGCCTACGTCGAGGAGCTGCGCCGCCGCATGCAGGAGCTGGCCGCCGAGGGCCAGCTCGCCGAATGGCTGTCGTAGCCTGTCACCAGGCGCCAGGACCATCTGCCGCGGCACGCCGCCCACGCGCGCGGGCGGTGCTGAGGCTCAGCCCGGATAGATCGTTCCGGCCTCGACGAAGCAGAGCGGGTTCTGCCACTTGTCCTCGGCGTAGAACGATCGCTCGCCCCACGGCCGCACGCTGATGGCGCCGCCGGACACGCCGTGGACGACCTCGCGAGAGAGGCAGCCGAGCGCCTTCGCCCGCGCCCAGATCGCGTCGAGGTCCTCGACCGTGAAGTACAACGCCTTCGCCGCCGGGTGCGGCTTGCCGGCCGACGACACGTCGACGACCTGCAGCGTGACCGGACCACAGGTGAAGTAGCAGCGCGAGCCCGCCTGCTTCCGCCCCTCGAGCCCGAACAGCTTGCCGTAGAAGGCCTCCGCCTGGTCGAGGTCGCCCACCTCGACGTTCAGGCGAAACAGGCTCGGCACGTCCGGGCCCACGCGCGCTTTCGCACCTTCCGCGCCCGCCGCGCCCTTCGCGCTCTTCGCGCTCCTCGCACCCTTCGCGCCCTTCGTCGTCACCTTCTGCGATGTCTCTTTCCTTGTCGCCATTGCTTTCCTCCGCCGTCGCTACCAGTGGGGTCCTTCGAGAACCAGGCGAGCCAATCTCGCGCCAGCTCGAGGCGGCGGCGATCGATGCGGTAGACCCGGTTGCGCCCCTGCCGCTCATGACGCAGCAGCCCGGCCGACTCGAGCACTTGCAGGTGCCGCGTCGTGGTCGGCCAGGCATGCTCGAACATGTCGGCGATCTCGCCAGCCGTCATCGATCCGCCCTCGAAGCTCAGCGTGACCAGGATCCGCCGGCGCACCGGGTGGGCGAGAGCCGTGAACACCGCCTCGTACGCATCCACCGTCGCCCGCGGCCTCCGTGTCGCCGCCATGCCGATTATATTTAGCACACAGGCTAAGCATTGTCAAGATGACATTTAGCGTGTGGGCTAAGCGTCTGCAATGAGCTGTTCCTCGGGGCGGCGAGCCCCAGACCCCGACCGAACGCTCAGCGCGGATAGACGGCGAGCTCGAGGCAGGTGGCGCGGAAGACTCCCGGGGCGGCCTCGCTCCCCTGCTCGTTGCGCTCGCGCTCGATCCGCAGGCGGACGCGGGTGGTGTGCACCGGCGGGAAGCTGTGCTCGACGTGCAGCCGGCGGTTGCCGGTGACCCGGGTGCCGGGCAGGTCGACCCAGGCGCTGCCGTCCCACCACTGCAGGACGTAGTCGAGTGCCAGGAAGCGCCGCGACTCCGGGCCGCGGCTGAAGAAGCCGGGATAGGCCGTGACGCGTCCGACCTGGCGCGGCTCGGGCCAGGCGATGCCGAACCAGGCCTCGACCGGCGCGGCCGACGGCGAGCTGCGCGCCGCGTCCCAGGTCGAGTTGGCGCCCAGCATGCGATCGTTGAGCTTCTCGAGGAAGCGCACCCCGACGTCCGGGCTGTCGGAGCCGCCGATGCCCTGGCCGTCCGGCGCCAGGTTGCCGGCGTCGTCGGGCACCGGCCAGGCCTGCGGCTCACCGGCGCAGCAGCGATCGATCTGCTCGGCGGTGACGTCGTAGATCGCCCACGAGCCGCGGACCAGGGCTACCGGCTGGAAATGGTCGCGCAGCCAGGGATGGCGCGGCACCAGCGTCCGGAGACCCACCGCCACCCGGCCGGCGATCGGGCCGCCGGGCTCGATCCAGAGCCGGACCGGGCTGCGGCGGGCATAGACCTCGTGCATGTAGTCGTCGTCCTGGCCCCAGTCGACGTTGGAGTCGCTCAACCAGCGATAGCCGTGGCTCTGGCCGCCGATCAGCTCGTTGAAGTAGGGGATGTAGCGCGGGTGGCTGGCGAGGGAAGACACGCCGGTCCAGGCCGCCAGCAGGCCGACCGCGGCGCCGCCGGGCGACACGCCAGGCTCCCAGGCCGCCGCCCGCCCGGCGAAGACGAAGAGGAACGGCAGCGCCGGCAGCAGGTAGCGCAGCCCGATCTGCAGCTCGAAAGCGAAGCTCAGGTAGGCGAGCAGGAACGCCGGCGGCACCAGCAGGAACGCCTCGGCGGCGGGGACGCGGACCCGGCCGGTCGCCGCCAGCCAGGCCGCCAGGGCGACCAGCGCCAGCGTGCCGACCGGCATCTTGATCAGCGCGGCGACCAGGTAGTAGTCCCAGAAGCCGCGCGCGCTGAGGCGGCCGTGGAGATAGCTCGGCGAGCCGGCGCGGACGTCGCGCGTCACCATGTCGAGCCCGGTCAGGTAGGGCAGCGGCACCGGCATCGGGACGTCACGGAGCAGCGGCACCGCCGCCAGCGCCTGGAACGTGCGGCTCACCGGTGCAATGCCGGAGAGCGGCGTCAGCGTCTTCTCGCCGGCGAAGCCGAGGTCCAGCGCCACGATCGCACCGGCAAGGAGCGCCGCGGCCGGCAGCAGCGCCCGGAGGACGCGCCGGGGACCTGCCATCGCGGCGGGCCGAACGCCCGCCAACCTCGCGCGCATCAGCTCGAGCAGCACGATCAGCAGGAAGATCGGCACCAGGAAGAGCGCCGTCACCTTGGTCAGCTGGGCGGCGCCGAAGGCGGCCGCCGCCACCGCCAGCCGCCAGGCGCCGGGCCGCTGCCGGTAGCGCCAGAAGGCGTAGGTGGCGGCGAACATGCCGAGCGCGGTGGCGAGGTCGGTGGTGACCAGGTGTGAGTGGGCGAGGACGTTCGGGCAGAACGTGTACAGGAACAGCCCCAGGACGCCGCCGCGAGCACCGAAGAGCGCCCGCGCCCAGTGCCAGACGAGCCACCCCAGGAGTAGGCCGAGCGCCACCGTCGGCAGCCTGCCGAGCCAGAGGCGGCGCCCGCCGTCGGCGGGCACGCCGAGCCTCGCCGCCACCGCCACCGGCAGGGCGTTGAGCACCGACACCGGCATCTTCGAGTTGAGCATCGGGCCCTCGCGGTCGAACGCTCCCCGCTCCAGCCCGCGCTCGCCGTAGGCCAGGTGGGCCCCCTCGTCAACCGTCGGGCCGTCCGCCCGCATCGCCGCCAGCTCGCGCCAAGCGAACAGCGCCAGCAGGGCGGCGACGACCGCGGCCTCGAGCACTCGCCGCTTCGTCATTGGATCTAGATCCCGCAGGCGGTGCCGGGTCGCCCTCCGGCGGCAGGGGACTCCCCTCGGCGGCTCACCACACGCGGCACATCGTCGCCGGCGCCATGGGCTGGCCGGTCTTGCAGCCGTATGCCTCGCGGAACTCGGGCAGGTTCGAGACCACGCCGTTGGTGCGGTAGCGCGGCGGCGAGTGCGGGTCGGACGGCGCGCAGCCGCTGGTCCTGCTCGCGCTGATTGGTGCACCAGCTCTGGGCGTAGCCGACGAAGAAGCGCTGCTCGGGGGTCAAGCCGTCGCCGGGATGCAGCTCCTGGCCGTGCGTCGCGTCGCGCCACGCCCGGAAGGCCAGCAGCAGCCCGCCGAGATCGGCCACGTCCTCGCCCAGGGTGAGCTTGCTGTTGATCTTGATGTCGTCGACGACGGTGTAGCGCGCGTACTGCTCCTCGATGCAGCGCGCGCGCGTCTGGAACTCGCGCGCGTCGCCGGGCGTCCACCAGTCGCGCAGGTTGCCGGCGTAGTCGAACTGCCGCCCCTCGTCGTCGAAGCCGTGCGTCAGCTCGTGGCCGATGGTGCCGCCGGTGTCGCCGTAGTTCGGCGCGTCGTCGAGCCGCGGATCGAACAGCGGCGGCTGCAGCACGCCGGCGGGAAAGTTGATGTCGTTCTTGAAGGGATCGTAGTAGGCGTTGACGGTGGGCGGCGTCATCGACCACTCCGCGCGATCCACCGGCTTGCCGATCTTGGCCAGCTGCCGGCGGGTCTCGAACCAGGTGGCGCGCTGCACGTTGCCGGCAAAGTCCTGGCGCTCGACGCGCACCGGTCCATAGTCGCGCCAGTGCTCGGGATAGCCGACCTTGTTGGCCATCGCATGGAGCTTGCGCAGCGCCTCGGCGCGGGTCGGCGCGGACATCCAGGGGAGCTGCCGGGGGTCGGCGAGGTCGGCGTCCATCGCGCGTTCGATCTCGCCCACCATCTTGACGGTGCGCGCCTTCGCCTCGGGGCTGAAGGTCCGCTCGACATACACCTTGCCGAGCGCCTCGCCGAGATCGCGATCCACCCATTCGACGCAGCGCCGCCAGCGCGGCTTCATCTCCTTGTTGCCGCGCAGGAAGCCCTCGTAGAAGTCGAAATGGTCGCGCTCGAAGTCGGGCGTCAGCTGCGTGGCGCGAGCGTCGGCCAGCCGCCAGCGCAGGTAGGCGCGCAGGCTGGCCAGATCGGCGCTCTCGAGCAGCGTCTCGAGGCCGCTGAAGAAGCCGGGCTCGGCGACGTTGAGCTCCTTCAGGGCCGCGAGGTCCGGCGCCGGCAACGCCGCGAAGTAGCGGTCCCAGTTGAACCTGGGGACCAGCGCCGCCAGCTGCGCACGGCTGCGCCGATGGTAGACGTTCTCGGGCGTGCGTTCGTCGACGCGGCTGATCGAGGCCCGGGCCAACCGGGTCTCGAGGGCCAGCACCTGCCGCGCCTCGGCATCGGCCGCCGGCGCCGTCTCGCCCAGGCGGTGCAACGTGCCGGCGACGAGCGCCAGGTACCGGGCGCGGATCTCCACCGAGCGCGGGTCCTCCTTCAGGTAGTAGTCGCGGTCCGGCAGTCCTAGGCCGCCCTGCGCGACCACCGCGATCACCTGGCTCGAGTCCTTGAAGTCCTGGTTCGAGCCGACGTCGAACAGCATCGAGGCGGCGGTCGCGAGCTGCAGCCGGGCCACCACCGGCGCCAGGTCGTCGAGCGAGTGGATCGAATCGATCGCCGCGAGCTGCTCCGCGAGCGGCGCCGCGCCGGCGCGAGCGATCGCCGTCTCGTCCATGCACGAGGCGTAGAAGTCGCCGATCTGGGCCGTTGCCGGATCGCGGGCCGGACCCGGCACGGCCGCCGTCGCCAGCACCTGCCCGAGGAACGTCAGGTTGTCGCTGTGGAGCTTCTCGAAGACGCTCCAGCTCGCCTGGTCCGGCGGGATCGGATGACCGCGCATCCAGCCGCCGCACGAGTAGGCATAGAAGTCGACGCACGGGTCCACGCTGCGATCCATCGCCGCCGGATCGAGCGCCGGCGAGTACGGCAGCGCGGGCGGTGCCGAGGCGGGAGCCGCCGGAGCGCCGGCGGCAGCCGAGAGGAGGACGCCGGCCGCCGTGACGAGGGCAGGCGCAAGGAGCTGTGAGAGGGAGTGGCGGAGCGCGAATCCGCAACGGGGCGCCGGGAGCATGGTGCCGCAGTCTACCGCAAGCGGTCGATCCGGCCCCGCGGCGCCGCCAGTGTCTCGCGCCACGCGGCTCGCTCACCACCCGGGCGAGATCACGACACCGGTGACGGCGCCTTTCTGCGGCCGCTGGATGGGCTTGGCGACGTAGAGCTGGACCACGGCCAGGCCGCCGACCACGACGCGGGCGGCCAGGCCCACGGAGGCGACCGGGATGCGCTCCGTCGAGTGGATGGCGAAGCGCAGGACCGGAGACGAGTGCGAGCTCCAGGCCGTGCCGGCGTCGAGGAAGGCGGCGAGCTCGGTGGGCAGGAATCGGAGGTCGACCAGGCGGTAGTCGTCGCGGCCGAAGAGCGGTACCCGGAGCTCGAGGTTCGCCACCGCCAGGCGGCTGCCGGTGAGGCGGTCGAACTCGGGGCAGGATGCCGAGGCGGCCGTCGGGGTGCACTCGGCGGCCGAGAGGGTGGAGGTGCCGTAGCCGCGCACCAGGGTCGGGTCGCCGACGTAGAGCGGCACCAGCTGCGGGCTGTCCGCGTCGGTGCCGTAACGGCCGAGGTGCAGCGCGCGCAGCGCCAGGGTCCAGGGCCGCCAGAAGAAGTAGCGGCGGAAGTCTGCCGTGACCTGCTCGAAGTGCAGGTTGGCGCCGGTGGCGGCGACCTCGAAGCGGTAGCGCTGGCCGCTCGCCGGCGAGGCATAGCCGGCGACCGAGTTGTCGCCGATCAGCGCCAGGCTGCCCTGGAAGAGCTCCAGCGAGGGCGGCGCCGGCAGATCGAAGCGGCTGGTGTCCACGACGCGGCTGCCGGCCAGCACCTGCCGGACGTCTTTCGCCGCGAAGCCGAGGTGGCTGTAGCTGACGCTCGCCTGCAGCCGGCGCGTGGAGGAGAACGGATACTGCAGCAACAGCGACTCCTGGTCCTGGACGACGAGCTCGAAGATCTGGTCGATCGCCAGCCGCGGCGGGCCTGGGAGGCGCCGGCCGGAGACCACGGCCGGGAGCTCGGCGACCCGGGCGAAGCCGGAGACGGCCGGCACGTGGCCCACGTCCACCCCCCATTGCAGGGGGGCGCCGCGGTCGAGGAAGAAAGCCTCGCCGCCGAGCTCGCCGAAGGTGGTGACCTGCGCTTGCAGCGAGCCTCGCACCTGGTAGCGCTCGGC
Source organism: Thermoanaerobaculia bacterium (assembly GCA_035603475.1). GTDB lineage: Bacteria > Acidobacteriota > Thermoanaerobaculia > Multivoradales > UBA5704 > JASLEW01. The sequence goes on along the minus strand of DATNKH010000900.1, from coordinate 199 downwards.
GGCGTCGGACAGCAGAGCCGAGACGTCGCCGCCGATGGCATAGCCGAGGGAGCTGTAGTCCAGATCGACCCCGGGAGACACCGCCTCCAGCTGGAGCCGCGGATGGTAGGGCACGATCCGCTCGTTCCCGTCCGCCGGCGGCGGCGCCGGGCCGCCGAGCTCGGCCGCGGCGGGCGGAGAGGCGGCCGCGGCCGGCGCC
>DATNKH010000899.1:0-13649 GCA_035603475.1 Thermoanaerobaculia bacterium | reverse complement strand
GGAGTAGAACCTTCCTCTGCCGAGCTTTGGGCGAGGCGCCCGCAGTCCGCCACCCCCGCATCGACCACGGGCGCCTCGCCCAAAGCGAGGTCAGAGGTAGGTTCTACTCCCCAGACCCGGGTCGGAGGGTTCCTCGGAGGCCCCTACCCGGCTTCGAGCCCCTCGAGGTGCGCCGCCACGAGCCTGGGGAGGGCTTGCAGGTCGTAGCCTCCCTCGAGCACCGCCAGGATGCGCCCGCCGCACACCTCGCCGGCCAGCCGGCGCAGCCACTCGCCCCAGCGGGCGAAGCCCTGCTCGCTGACCGCCATCCCGCCGAGCGGATCGCGCTTCCAGGCATCGAAGCCGGCCGACAGCAGCAGCATGTCCGGAGCGAAGCGCCGCAACGCCGGCAACACGCGGCCCTCGATCGCCGCGGCGTAACCGTCGTCGCCGGTGCCTGCCGGGAGCGGCACGTTGAGCGTGGCTCCGAATCCGGCCCCGATGCCGGTCTCGTCCGCGGCACCGGTGCCGGGGTAGAACGGGTACTGATGGGTGCTGGCATAGAAGACGTCGGGCCGTTCCTCGAACAGATGCTGCGTGCCGTTGCCGTGGTGCACGTCGAAATCGAAGATCGCCACCCGCGACAGCCCGTGCCGGCGCCGCAGGTGCTCGGCCGCCACCGCGATGTTGTCGAAGAAGCAGAACCCCATCGCCGTCCCCGCCTCCGCGTGGTGGCCGGGTGGCCGGACCGCGGCGAAGCCGACGCGGTCGCGCCCTGCGGCGACCCAGTCGGCGGCGGCCAGCGTCGCCTCGACCGCCGCCCAGGCGGCCGGCCACGTCGCCGCCGACAGCGGGTTGTCGGCGGAGTCGAGGAGGGCGTCGCCGCGAGCGGCCGCCGCGCGGAAGCGGCGCACGTAGCTGTCGGCATGGAGAGCCGTCACCGCCACCAAGGTCTGCGGCGCCGGCTCCCCGTCCAGCTCCTGGCCACCCACCGCCGCTTCCTGGAGGTCGACGACCTCGAGACCCGCGTAGCGCAGATGGGCCAGGATACCCGACAGCCGCTCACGGCTCTCGGGATAGCCGCGCGGCGCCTCGTGGCCGAGGCATCGCGAATCGGTCACGACCCGGATCACCGCGGGATCATAGATCACCCGCCGGCCGCCCGCCGCGCGGCAGCGGACCGGCGCCACCGATCGTCGCCATGCGCGCGTGGCGGCGAACGCGCAGCAACAGCCCATCGATGCTGCGGGCGGTCAGAGCGCCGCCGACGGCGCGGGCGATCTCGCCGCTGTTCAAGCCGGCGACCGCCAGCGCCAGGATGCGGGCGTTGCGCCGGTAGTCGCGGCGGCCGGCCAGGGCGCCGCAGCGCTCCAGGAAGAGGCGCAGGCGCTCGCGGCTGAGCACCAGCTCCTCGGGATTGGCGCGCGGGTCCACCGCCCGTTCCCCGCGCTCGCCGCGGCCGCCCCACCAGTCTCCCTGGCGGCCCTCGGCCTCGCCCACCGTGATCGCCGCGCTGGGACCGCCGCGCTTCTGGGCGCGCGCCGCGCGCAGCTGATCGAGAGCCACCCGCTCGGCCACCCTGCCGAGATAGGCGCTGACCTGGCTCTCGCTGGTCGCCCGGCACCGGCGCAGGCGACGGCTGCCGCCGGCGAGCAGGCGGCAGTAGACCTCCTGCACGATCTCCTCGACGTGCTCGTCGCGCGGCCGTACGCCGCATCGCCGCAGCACACTGCCGACACGGGCCTTGAGGCCGGCGCCGAAGCGGCCGATCAGCTCCTCCCAGGCGGCGTCGGGCTTGGACGAAGACGAAAAGCAAAGGCCGGCAAATGGTTCCATCGCTCCGCTCCTTCTCGAAGGGAGAGGAGCGGCGAGCGCGTCAGGGCACGCCAGGAGGACACGCCGGAGGGTCCGGGAGCGACAGGGACACCTTTTATAACATGCAGAAGCGACGGCGCCAAGCCCCACCGGAACCGGGGAACCGGGTGGTGGGTCAATTCGCGACGGTCCATCCCTCTCTGCGAACCTCCGAAGGCCCCCGAGGCTGGGATACCATGGCCGGCACTCGGAGCCTCGCAGGCCTCGGCTACAATCCTCGCTTCGAGGCCCCTCTTGCACCGCAACCCCCAGTCCCGCTCTTCACCGCAGACCCCCCGCGCCAGCCGGCTCGCGTTGGCGGGGATGGTCGGGCTCGTTGTTCTGGCCGGCTGCCGGCCCGGCCATGGCGGCCGTCCCGGTGCAGCCGCAGCCGGCCGCGGCGGGGCGCTGGCCGGCGCGGCGCGCGGCTGGAACGTGGTGCTGCTGACCATCGACACCCTGCGCGCCGACCGTCTCGGGGCTTACGGCTATTCGCGACGCGACGCCAGCCCCCACCTGGACGCCCAGCTCGGCGCCGGCGTGGCCTTCGACGGCGCGTTCGCCCAGCGCGCGGCCACCTGGCCCTCGCTGGCCTCGCTGCTGAGCGGGCTCTACCCCAGCGGCCATGGCGTCGAAGAGAACGGCTACGGCTTTCCCGACGACCTGCCGACCTTGCCCAAGCTGCTGCGCGCCGCCGGCTACCGCACCGGTGCCTTCCTGAGCAACATGTGCGAGGCGAACCACCAGGGGTGGGACGCTTTCGGCTGCAGTGGCGGCAAGGACGGCAAGACGGTGCAGGACGCGCTCGCCTGGAGCACGCCCGCCGCGCCTGCCACGCCTGAAGGCATTGCCGCCGGCCAGCGCCGCCCAGGGCGGCCGCCCTTCCTGCTCTGGGTCCACCTGTTCGGCGCCCATCCGCCGTATTACAACGGCGGCGACCTGTCGAGCCAGCTCGATCCCGGATATGAAGGTTCGCTGGGGCCGAAGAAGTGGCGGCTCGACGCCGTCATGACGCGGCACCTGCGCCTCGACGGTGCCGACCTCCGACACCTCGACGCGCTCTATGACGCGGCGGTGATGGGCAGCGACCGGCTGGCCGGCGATCTGCTCGCGGGCCTGCGGCAGAACGGCAGCCTGGACCACACGCTGGTCATCGTGGCCGCGGACCACGGCGAAGAGCTCTACGCGCACAACGGCTACCTCTACCATGCCTGCTCGGTCTACCAGACCACCCTGCACGTGCCGCTCGGCTTCGCGGCGCCGGGCCTGCTACCCGCCGGTGTCCGCATCCCGCAGGCGGTCGAGCTCATCGACGTGCTGCCGACGCTGCTGGCGCTGCTGGCGGTGCCGCCGCCGCCGCGGCTGGACGGCCGCTCGCTGGTGCCTTACCTCGAGCGCCCCGGCGGCGGCGGATCCGGCAAGCCGGCATTCTCCGAATACGGCGCCAGCCGCATCCATACCGTCGTCGAGCGGAACTGGAAGCTGGTGGACAACCCGGACAGCCTTGCCCCCGCGTGCATCCCCGGCGGCCCCGGCAAGCCGCCGTTGCGCTACCCGATCGGCCGCACCGAGCTCTACGATCTCGCCCGCGATCCCGGCGAGACCAGCAACCTCGCCGCCGGCCATGCGCCGCAGGTCGCCGAGCTGCGCCGCCTGATCGATCAGCGCTTTTCCCACCTGCCGCACCGCGCCCATCCCCAGCAGATCCCCGAGAAGCTCCGGAAAGAGCTGAGCAACCTCGGCTACGTCGCCCCCTGACAGAACCGCCCCTGGTGAGGGGGGATCGGGACTTGGACCCTCGCCCAAACGGAGGGAAGGGGGAGGGAGTCCGCCTACCCCGCGCCCAATGCACGCGAGAAAGCGGGTTAACATCAGGCGGCGCGTTTCCCGGGGCCGGTATGAGCGATCTGCTGCGGATCACCGAACGTTATCGTCTCGACAAGCTGATTCATGCCAGCGACACGGCGAGCGTCTTCCGCGCCGCCGACCTGCGCTCGGGGGAGACGGTGGCGCTCAAGCTGATCCGCGGCGACATCGACGAGTCCCGGCACGACGTGCGGAGCCAATTCGATCTCGCCATGCAGGCCCTCGGGGACTGCCGGCACGCGAGCATCCCCCGCCTGATCGATCATGGATTCACCGCCGCCGGCAGCGGCTTCCTGGTCACCGAATACCTGCCGGGAGCCGGCTTCGAGCTGCTCGCCGGCTCCCCGGTGGGGCGGGTGCTGCCCTTGCTGCTGCCCGTCCTTGACGGCCTCGAGGAGCTCGGCCGGCACCAGCTCGCTCACCGCAACCTGCGCGCCGACAATCTCCTCCTGGTGCCCCGCGGCGACGACGAGCGCCTGGTGCTGCTGGGCTGGGGGAGCGCGGCCGCGGGCGCCGGCGAGGAGGGGTGCCGCGCCGACCTGCGTGACTTCGCGGCGGCCACCTGCGCGGCGATCGGCGCCGAGATCCAGCGCCAGCCGGCGCTCGAAGTGATCCTGCCGCCGTCTGCCGCGGGAGACCCGATCGCGGATGCGCCCGAGCTGGCGATGCTGCTCTCGCTCCTCCTGCAGCCGGGGACGTCCGCACCGGCGAGTCTCTACGCCGAGCTGCGGCGGGCCTTCCACCAGGCACTGCTCGGGCAGCCCGAGCCCGTTGCCGGCGGCACAAGGCAGGGAGGCAACGGCGCCGCGGCGGCGCGGGAGCTTCCGGAGACTCCCGAGACACCGGACGTCGTCGATCTCGACCAGACCCGCGCCGTGGCTGCCGACGTCACCATCGCCGTGCCTCGCGACCGCCTGCTCGGCGCCATGGATCGGTGGTCCGCCGCCGGCGCGGCGGGAGGCGGCGGCGCGGACGAGCCCGCGTGCGGCCCGGAACTGCGCCTGATCGCCGCTGCCGCGCCGCAGGCCTCGCCTGCCGGCGAGGTGCGCGGCGACACCTTGCCCGCGTTCCGGCCCGAGGACCTCGGCGGCGGCTCTGCCGGCGAGGCCACGGCACCGGTGACGCCCTTCCAGCCGGCGCAGCGCCGGTCCGCGGCCCCCGTGCGGCTGCTGCGGCCGATCTCGCCGCTCCCCGGCGGCGCCGCTGCCGGCCGCCCCGGGCCGCTCGCCGGACCAGCCCTGGACGCCGCGGCAATGACCGGCGAGGTTGGCGAGCCTGGCCCGACATCAGCGTCCCCTACGGTGGGTGCCGCCGCTCGGCCCGGGCGGCGCGTCCCGGCCGCGGCGGCGATCGTGCTGGTCGGTGTCGCCGCTCTCGTGCTGACGATCGCCGCGCTTGCCTTCCTCCGCCGGCCGGCGGCTCGGCCGCACGCCGCGACGGCGGCGGAACGCCGCTCGGCCGCTGCCGGGGCCGCGGCGACCGCGTTCCCGCGGCGGACCGCGGCCAAGGCACCGCCGCCTGTCGCCGCGGCGGCCCGCGATCCGCACTTGCAAGCGGTGGACGACCTGCTGGCGGCAGGCGACGCCGCCGGCGCGCGGCGAGAGCTGGCGCAGATCTCCGCCGCGCAGCTGGCGGCTCTGGCCACGGCAGAGCGCGCCGACTACGATCGTCTGGCCGCCGCGCTGGCCGCCGACCGGCGGCGGCAGATCACCGCGGATCTCGCGGCGGCCCTTCGCCGCGGCGACATCCGGCGGATCAACGCCGCGCTGACCGCCGCCAAGTGGGAGCCCGACCTGCCCGCCGCGGTGCGCCGCGACCTGGATCGCGCCCGCCAGGCCATCGACCTCGATACGCGCCTGGGCCGGACCGACGTCGGCCAGGCTCCGCAGGACGTGCTGCGCGGCGCCACGGACCTGCTCGCGCTGCTGCCGCGCTACAGCCGGGCAAGCATGCTGCGCGAGCAGGCCGCGAAGACGATCGAGGATCAGGCCGACGCCGCCCTGGCGGCCGGTGACGGCGAACGCGCGGCCGGCCTGCTGGGTGGCTTGCGCCAGGCCTGGCCCGACCGTCCTGGCCTGCAGGACCGCTTCGAGCGCATCGAGGGGCAGCGGCGCGCCGACGCCCAGCTGGATGCGGTGCTGGCGGCCGCGGGCCGGGCGGAGGCCGCGGCACAGCCGCTGCAGGGGCTCGAGCTGCTGGCCGGCGCCAACCCCGGCGGGCGCTACCGGGAGCGCTTCCGCCGGGAGAGGGAGCGGCTGGAAGCGATGCTGGCACGGCTCGACGCCGCCCCGCCCGCGATCGCCCTGGCGCCGGGATTCAGGCTCGAGTACGACAAGGGCGCGCACGTTGTCGTGCCGCTGCGGATCAGCGACGACCTGGCGGTCAAGAGCGCCGAGTGCTGGGTGCGGACCGAGGGCGCGGCGGCTTACCGGGCGGTGCCCGTGCGGCACCTCTCAGGCGCCGACTACGCGGTGGACATCCCGCCGGAGCTGCACCAGAACCGCACCCTCGAGCTCTATGCCGCGGCCAGCGACCACTCCGGCCACCAGTCGCTGCTCGGCAGCCGCGACCAGCCGCTGAAGCTCAAGCGCCGCAACTGGATCGAGAAGATCTTCAGCGGCAAGGAAGGGGAGCGCCCGGGAGCCGGCGGCGGCGGGCATGGCGGGGCTGGCGGGGCTTCCCGTGATTGACTTGGCGCCGGCCCGCGGCATAGGATTACGCTCCTTTGGCGGAGGGAGGTTAGCTCAGCGGTAGAGCACCTGCCTTACACGCAGGGGGTCGCGGGTTCGAATCCCTCACCTCCCACCAGTCCGGTGGGAGGCCAGCAAGGTATGTGGTCGCCGGTTTGCGGGGTCGTAGTTCAGCTGGTTAGAATGCCGGCCTGTCACGCCGGAGGTCGCGGGTTCGAGTCCCGTCGGCCCCGCCATTCACTCCTCGTCCCACGGCCCAGGAACCCGCGCCGCGGCCACCGTCGCGGCCCAGCGAAGGAAGAAGACTGATGCGCGACAAGATCAAGCTGGTATCCACCGCCGGCACCGGCTATTTCTACACGACGAGCAAGAACAAGAAGCTCTCGACCGAGAAGCTGCGGCTGAAGAAGTACGATCCGAAGGTCCGCAAGCACGTCGAGTTCGTCGAAGAAAAGCTGCGTTAACCTTCGGGGCACCGTCCGGACGGGCCTCTGGAGGCGGATCTCCCCCCTCTGAGCCCCAGCCCCCCCTCTGAGCCCGTATGGGCGAGGGGTCGCAGTCCTCCGCCGCCGCCACATTGACTTGGACCCCTCGCCCATACGGGCTCAGAGGGGGGGCTGGGGCTCAGAGGGGGGAGATCCGCCTCCAGAGGCCCTCACCTCCCCCCCTCCGGTCATCACTCCCTTCGGCCGGCTTCAATGATGTCCGGCCGCGAGTCTCTTCGACCGGATTCCATCTCGAGATGAGTGGACTTGCTCGGCGGTAGAGGCTGGCGCCCTCCGACCGTTCCGCAGGCGGGATAAGATGCTCTTGGCCACCGGGAGAGTGCCTGGCTCCCTTGGTTCCTCAACCCCATCACCAGGAAGGGAGGTCGCGATGTTTCAAGTCCCCGCTCTGCCCTATGCCTTCGATGCGCTCGAGCCGCACATCGACGCCCGCACGATGGAGATCCACCACGACAAGCACCATGCCGCCTACGTGAACAATGTCAACAAGGCGCTCGAGAGCCATCCGGACCTGCAGCAGAAGTCGGTCGAGGATCTGCTCCGCGGCATCGACAGCGTGCCGGAGTCGATCCGCACGGCGGTGCGTAACAACGGCGGCGGCCACGCCAATCACAGCCTGTTCTGGCAGATCATGGGACCCGGCGGCGGCGGCAAGCCGGGCGGTGACCTGGCGAGCGCCATCGACCGGGACCTCGGCGGCTTCGATGCCTTCAAGGAGAAGCTGACCAATGCCGCGGTCGGCCAGTTCGGCTCCGGTTGGGGCTGGCTGGTATGGAGCGGCGGCAAGCTCGAGGTGTTCGGCCGGCCGAACCAGGACAGCCCGCTGATGGAACACAAGCAGCCCGTCCTCGGCGTGGACGTCTGGGAGCATGCCTACTACCTGAAGTACCAGAACCGCCGGCCCGACTACCTCGCGGCCTGGTGGAACACCATCGACTGGAAGGCAGTCGAACAGAGCTTCGCCCGGGCTCGTCAGTAACCGGACCTCCTACGGTCCCGCCGCCGCGGGAAGCCGGGGCCGCGGCTCCGCCAGTCGCCAGTCGCGGCACTTCTTGCTGGACGGCCGCGGCTCCGCCCGTCGCTGTCGCGGCACTTCTTGCTGCACGCCGCGGCCTTGGCCGACTTGAACTCGGACCAACTCCGGCAAGCTTCTCGGCGAAAAGGGCTCCGGGCATCCCGGAGCCCCATGCCGCGCGCCAGTGATCCCTTCTCGGACGTGTCTCTAAATTTTGTTTATAGAGAAGTTTGCACCTGTCTGCGCAGTTACTTGGCAGCACTACCTCGAAACATGGGCGCTACTTCAACTAAAGTTCAAGTATCCCGTCCTTAGAATAGGGACATCAACGGGGCTGACCAGGCGAACGGAGAACGGCGCAGTCGAACCGCTTCCAAGGGAGGGATTTCAATCATGGCTACCATCGACCGTGTCAACCAGGACTTCAGGCGAGAGGAGCGGCACCTGACCAAGGTGTTCAAGGCGCTCTCCGACGGTACGCGCATGGAGATCCTGCGGCTCCTCGAAGGCCAGCAGCGCACGGTCGGCGAGATCGTCTGCAATTTCAGCCTCTCGCAGCCCACTATCTCACGGCACCTCTCGGTCCTCAAGGAGGCCGACCTGGTGGTCGACCAGCGCCATGGCCAGAACGTCATCTATCGCCTCAACGACGACGCGCTGTCGACCTCGATGCAGGAGTTCTTCGGTCAATTCCGCAGCTGCCAGGAAGTGATGCGCTGAATCGATCTGCCGCAGCGCCGAGGTCGGCGGCGCCGGCCGCGCCGGCAGCCGGCGAAGCTTCCTTGAGGTAGCTGCCACCGGCGCGCTATAATCCGCCTCCTTGGACGTCGGCCGGCCGTCCGGCTGCACCGCCGGCCTGGTTGTCTTCCTTGCTCTAAGGCGGTGTAGCTCAGTTGGTTAGAGCAAGCGGCTCATATCCGCTGTGTCAGGGGTTCAAGTCCCTTCACCGCCACCATCACCGTTTCCCCGAACGATGGACCTCCTCGAGGCCCTGCAGGCCTTCTTGCGGCGGCTGCCGCCCGACCCCGGTGACCGCCTCGTGGTCGCCTTCTCGGGAGGCTGCGACTCCACCGCCCTGCTCTGGGGGTTGACGCGGCTGGCCCCGTCGTGGGGGATCCAGCTCGTCGCCGCTCACCTCGATCATGGCATGGACGCCGCTTCGCCGGCACGGGCGGTCGGGGCCGCGGGCCTGGCGCGCCGGCTGGGGGTACCGCTGGTCGGTGCCCGCCGCACGCTCGGCGTGCACCGCCGCCCGGGCGAGAGCCCGGAGGCCGCCGCCCGCCGCATCCGTTACGAGTTCCTCGACGAGGTCCGCCGCGGCTGCCGGGCGCGCCACGTCGCCACTGCTCATCACCGCGACGACCAGGCGGAGACGGTGCTCCTGCGGCTGCGCTTCGGCAGCGGTCTGCGCGGCCTGACAGCGATCCAGGCGATCCAGGAGGAGGCCGGCTCAGTGGTGCGGCCGCTGCTCGCCCTGCCGCGAGCGACCCTGCGGCAGGCGGTCGCCGCCGCCGGCCTGACGCCCGTCGAGGATCCTGGCAACCACGACCCGCGGCAGCCGCGCAGCCGCATGCGGCACCAGGTGCTGCCGGCCCTGGCGGGCCTGGCAGCGGTCGATGCGGTCGATCAGGCCCGGCTCGCCGCGGATCTCGCCAACCTGGCAACGCGCGCACAACGAGCGTTGCCGGCGCTCGATCGCCGCCTGGCCGCCGCCATCGGCCTGCGGGTCGAGACCGGCAAGAGCGGCGAGAACGCCGAGACGGGCGAGACCGGCGCCGCCGATCGCCGCCGGCTGGCGGCGCTGCCGCCGCCGCTGCTGCCCTTCGCCCTGGCCCTGCTGCACCGCCGCGCCGGGGCGGCTTACCCGGCGAGCCTCGCCGCCGCCGCCGAGCTGCGGCGGCAGCTGCGTCCGGGCCGGCGGGTCGCCTGCGACTGCGGCGCGGGCTGGCGCTGGCAGGCCGCCGGCGAGACGCTGCGCCTGCTGCGGGTCCACCCGGGCGAGACCATCACGCCGTTCACATATACTCTGGAGATTCCGGGGGAGCTCGCCATTCCGGAGCTCGCGGTGACCATCAGGGTGAGCCGCCAACCCGTCGAGGCCTGGATGCTGCGCGGCGCGCCGCTCCGGGCCGGCTTGGCGTTGCCGCTGCCGGATTCCGGACGCCCCGGCCGCGTGACGGTGCGCAACCGCCGCCCCGGCGACCGCCTGCGGCCGCTGGGCGCGCCGGGCAGCCGGAAGTTGAAGGACGTCCTGATCGACCGCGGCGTTCCGAGGTGGCAGCGGGATCGGCTGCCGCTGCTCTGCTGGGCAGGGGAGATCGCATGGGTGCCAGGCATCACCATCGACCACCGCTTCCGGTTGACCGGCGAGCCGACGGCGTGCCTGGCGGAGATCAGCGAGATCAGCGAGATCAGCGAGATGACCGAGATCCGAGCCCTGGGCCGGCGCGTCGGGTGGGGCGCGCATCCTGCATCGACCGGGAATCCGGGTCGGGAGTCCGCGGTTAGTGACTCTGAAGGGACATCCCTGCCCCTGCCCCCGCCCCCATCCGGGGTCGCGCACCAAGCGGGACGGGTCGGGCCTGCCCCGCTAGAGGTGGCCGAGCTTTGAACTCTACTCTCAAGACCCTGTTTCTCTGGATGGCGATCTTCGTGGTCGTGATCTTGCTCTGGAACACCTTCCAGACCGGCAAGTCCGCCCGCAAGGAGATGAAGTTCTCCGAGTTCGACCAGGCGGTCGAGCGCGGCCGCGTGGCCGAGGTCACCCTCCACGGCCAGCAAGTGACCGGCAAGTTCAAGGCGGGCGGCGAGTACGCCGAGGGTGACGAGTTCCACACCCAGGTCCCCACCGACTACTCCTCGGTGCTGGTCCCGAAGCTCCGCGCGGCCCACGTCGACATCACCGTCGAGGAGCCGAAGGACAACCCCCTGCTCACCGTGCTCTTCACCTGGGCGCCGGTGCTGGTGATCGTCGCGCTCTGGGTGTTCTTCATGCGCCAGATGCAGAGCGGCGGCAACAAGGCGCTCTCCTTCGGCAAGAGCAAGGCGAAGCTGCTCAACGCCTCCGGCAAGAAGGTGACGTTCAAGGACGTCGCGGGCGTCGAGGAGGCGAAGGACGAGCTCTCCGAGATCGTCGAGTTCCTGAAGGAGCCGCAGAAGTTCCAGAAGCTGGGTGGCCGCATCCCGAAGGGCGTGCTGTTGATGGGCCCGCCCGGCACCGGCAAGACCCTGCTCGCCCGCGCCATCGCCGGCGAGGCCAACGTCCCTTTCTTCTCGATCTCCGGCTCGGACTTCGTCGAGATGTTCGTCGGCGTCGGCGCCTCGCGCGTGCGCGACCTGTTCGAGCAGGGCAAGAAGAACGCCCCTTGCATCGTCTTCATCGACGAGATCGACGCCGTCGGCCGCCATCGCGGCGCCGGCCTCGGCGGCGGCCACGACGAACGCGAGCAGACCCTGAACCAGCTGCTGGTCGAGATGGACGGCTTCGAGTCCAACGAGGGCGTCATCCTGATCGCCGCCACTAACCGCCCCGACGTGCTCGATCCCGCGCTGCTGCGGCCCGGCCGCTTCGACCGGCGGGTGATCGTCGACCGGCCGGACATCAACGGCCGCCTGGGCATCCTGAAGGTGCACACCCGCACCATCCCCCTCGACGACGACGTGCAGCTGTTGGTCATCGCCCGCGGCACCCCCGGCTTCGCCGGCGCCGACCTCGCCAACCTCGTCAACGAGGCGGCCCTCATCGCCGCCCGGCTGAACAAGAAGAAGGTCCAGATGTCCGACTTCGAGTTCGCCAAGGACAAGGTGCTGATGGGGGTCGAGCGCAAGACCCTCATGCTCACCGACGACGAGAAGCGCGTCACCGCCTACCACGAGGCCGGGCACGCGCTGGTGGCTGCCTTCACCCCCGGCGCCGATCCGTTGCACAAGGTGACCATCATCCCGCGCGGGCGGGCGCTGGGCCTCACCATGCAGCTGCCCACCGAGGACAAGTACACCTACCGCAAGCAGTACGTGGAAGCCCAGATCTCCATCCTGATGGGGGGCCGGGTCGCCGAGGAGCTGACGCAGGAGGACATCACGACCGGCGCCGGCAACGACATCGAGCGCGCCACCGACGTCGCCCGCCGCATGGTCTGCGAGTGGGGCATGTCCGACCTCGGGCCGCTCTCCTACGGCAGCAAGGAGGAACCGGTCTTCCTCGGCCGCGACTTCGCGCAGCGCTCCGACTACAGCGAGGACACCGCCCTGCGCATCGACCGCGAGGTGTCGCGCATCGTGCAGCACGCCTACGTGCAGGCGACCGCCGTCTTGACCGAGCACCGGGACGTGCTGGAGCGCCTGGCCCATGAGCTGCTCGAGCGCGAGTCGCTGGACGGCGAGGACGTCTACAGCATCATCCGCGAGATGACCGGCCAGGAGCCCGCGAAGCCGCGCCAGGCGGTCCCCGGCGAGGGGCTGGTCATCGGCGGCCACGACGTGCCCGAGCCGATCCTGGCGCCGCGCCCCGCCGCCAGCGCCGTGCTGAAGGAAATGCCGGAGATGCCGGAGATGCCGGAGAGACAGGAGATCGGTGAGGCGGCCGCGTCCTCCCCGTCCGCCCCGTCCGAGGCGGCCGCGCCGCCGCAGCCGGCGGTCGCCGCCGCGCCCGAGCGGCCGGACCGCACGGCGCAGCCCCGCGAGGCCCCCAGGGAGCAGCGGGAAGCGCCCGAGATCGCCGGCGCCAAGCGCCGCACCGCGGTCCCGGGGCCCGAGAAGTCTTAGATCTCGAGACCGAGAACCGGGTAGTGGATCAGTGTCCCTCGGAGTCCCTTTGGGCGAGGGGCCGAGACTGCGGGGGCAGGGGACCGGACTTTGGCCCCTCGCCCAAAGGAACGCCGAGGGCCACGGACCCACTACCAGAACGGGCGCCGCGATCGCTCTCGCGCAACGCGGCGCGATACACTAGCCGGGCGCTGGTTGCCATGGAGGCCGCCCGACTGCCCGGAACTCCTGCCACTCTCCCGACCTCGGCGCAATGGGCCTTGCGGTTGCCCGGCGACCGCCGTCTGCCCCTCGGCGGGCGGCCGGGGCGGCCGCTGGTGATGGGCATCCTCAACCTCACTCCCGACTCGTTCAGCGACGGCGGCCTGTGGACCGACCCGGGGCGCGCCGTCGAGCATGCCCTGGCGATGCTCGCGAGCGGCGCCGACCTGGTGGACCTGGGCGCCGAGTCGACGCGGCCGGGCGGCGGCGTCTACGGCGCCGGCGCCCGCACCATCTCGGTCGACGAAGAGCTCGGCCGCCTGCTGCCGGTGCTCGCGCCCCTGCGCCGCGCCACCGCCGCGCCGCTGTCGGTCGACACGCGCAAGGGCGAGGTGGCCCGCCAGGCGCTCGCCGCCGGCGCCGACCTGGTCAACGACGTCAGCGCCCTCGGCGACCCGGACCTGGGCCGGGCGGTGGCCGCCGCGCGGTGTCCGGTGGTCTTGATGCACAGCCGCGGCGAGCTGGCCACGATGCAGCGCGACATCTCGTTCGGCGACCTCCTGGGGGAGGTCCGCGGCGAGCTCGAGCTCGCGGTGCGGCGGGCCGTGGCCGCCGGCATCGACGAGGAGCAGGTGATCGTCGACCCGGGCCTCGGCTTCGGCAAGACCGCCGAGCAGAACCTGGTGGTGCTGCGCCGCCTGCAAGAGCTCAGCGAGCTGGGCCGGCCGGTGCTGGTCGGCGCCTCCCGCAAGTCCTTCCTGGGCCGGCTCTTCG
>DATNKH010000898.1:0-5268 GCA_035603475.1 Thermoanaerobaculia bacterium | reverse complement strand
GGCGGCGCCTGCCGGCCGCCGCGCGGAGGCTGGGCCTGCCGCCCCCGGCAAGCCGGCCGGCGATCCGGCCTCCGACTGATTCCACCTGATCCCACCTGATTCCACCTGATCCCACGGGCCTGGCGGGGGCGAACGACCGCCCGGCCGCGGGCCGGGCTCCGAGGCCGGGCCGGCTTCAGGCCGCCCACACCGCCTCGATCCTTCTAGATCCCTAATCCGCCGATGCGGACCCGGACGCGGGCCGGCGCCGCGGCTGGCGCTCGAGCTCGGTGAGCAGCATCGCCACCGTCCTGACGCGGTCGAGCGTCGCCTCGTCACGGTCGCACGCCTCGCGCAGGATCAGCAGGGCCGCCACCGCCTCGCGGGCGATGCGCAGCGCCCGGAAGGTGGCGATCATCTCCTCGACCAGCTCACGCACCTGCGCGGTCTTGCCGCGCCGCAGCCAGACCGCCGCCAGGTCGAGCGCCACGAGAGCGGCGTTGTAGGGACTGCCGGCCGCCGCGAAGCCGGCGCGGGTCGCGATGAATTCGCGCTCGGCGCGCGCCAGATCCCCCAGCCCGGCATGGATCTTCCCCTCCAACCACTGCAGCCGCAGCGAGAGCCGGCCGCCTTGCTGCACGAGCAGCGGGCGGCTGCGCCAGAGTTGGATCCGCGCCTGCCGATAGCGCCCGCACTCCACGAGATTGATCAGGATCGCGTGGACGGCGCTGGCCGCCAGTCGCGTGTCCCGGCCGACGTCGATCAGCTCCAATCCCTGCACCAGCAAGGCGAGCGCCAGGCGGGGCTGGTTGTCGTAGCCCACGAAGATGCCGCGGCTGATCAGCGCCCGGCCGGCCAGGTGATGGTCGCCGATCCGCCGGTAGAATTGATGGACCTTGCCCAGCAGCTCGCCGGCATCCGCGAACCGGCGCTGGTCGGCGAGCAGCGAGGCCAAGAGGTCGGCGACGCGCGCGAGCAGCCAGGGATCGCCGCTTCCCCCGTGCAGCCCGCTGACCGCCCGCCCCATCGCCTGCTCGGCCCGAGCGAGGTCCTCCGTGACCCGGTAGGCGTTGGCCAGCTCGGCCCAGGTGCGGACACGCATATCCGCGATCTCCACTCGCCCGTAGCGGTCCTTCTCCAGGCGCTCCGCCGCGACCAGGGCCAGCTCGGCGATCCGCACCATCTCCTCCGGATCGTGGTGACGCAGGTCCCAGGCCGCCGCGAGCAGCGTCTTGACCCTGAGCAGGCCGCGCCGGCCGATCTCCGCCAACCCCACCGCGTCAGGTTCGCTGCGGATCTCCCGGAAGCGGCGCACGGCCGCCGCGCAGGCGCGCGCGACCGGCCGTTCGTAGCCATCGACCGGCGCTGCCGTCGCGAGCGCAGCCGCGTCACTCGCGGCGCCAGCCACGACGGCAGGGCGGCGAGCTGCAGCGGCGTCCCCCTGCCGCTTCGCGGTGATCTGCGCCGGCGACGGCAACGGCCGCAGCTCCGCCTGCGGCGGCAGGGTCCGCGGCGTCAGGGCGATCGCCGGCGCGAGCAGGCGTGCGCAGCGCGGGCAACCGCCCAGCAGGTGCGTCACCAGCCGCCGGCGGCCGACACCTGACAGTGTGCCGCGCACCAGTCGATCGATCTCGGACGGGGTCGGGTGGTCGGTCAAAGGGCCTCCGGCATGCCAGGAAATCACATCGTTACAGAATTCTCTCATATCACAGACTGAGATCCTCCATGCCGGCTGCTCGGGCTGCTCGGGCTGCTCGCGGATGGGAGCGACGCGGCGCCGCGCCACGAGACCTCCTGGCGCGGCGCCGCCGGGACTCTACTTGCAAGCGCCGTTCGGGTCTTCGCAGGTCCCGGCATCCACTCGGATCGGCTTGCCCCCGGCGCCGGGCACGAGCTTGGTGAGCACTGCCTGGAACCAGCTCCGCAACGCTGCTACCGCGTCGGGCTGGGGAGCAGCGGCCGACGCTTGCGGTGCCGGCTGCCGAGGGGCCTTGCCATCGGCCCAGGCCGGGGACAGCAGGCCCAGGCCGAGGACCAGGGTCAGGGCGGTGATGAAGCGGGGCAGGGTCATACGAGACATCGTCTCATCCTCCTCTCCCGGCGGGCACAGGGGCCCCCATGGCCCCTCGCCCGAGGGGTATGGCAGCAGAGCTGCCAGCGTATGTACCCTATTCTGGCAACTTTTATACCTGAAGTGGGAACTTGGATCTGTAGACGCATCATATTGCCCTCGGAGCAAGGGTGCGTGACCCAGGAGCCGGATGGAAGATCGAGAAAGCCGTACCGCAGCGAGCTCTCATCCTGTTTCAGCATCATCAGTAAGATGATGCTCTTGAATGCACAAAAATTACTGTTTGTTGACTTCTTGTCTGTTGAGCTTCCATGATCTCCTTGATGGAAGAATCATCGAAGGACGCCACCTCGTCGGCCCGGGCGACGCCCAGGCCGCAGCCGAGCGTCTTCAGCAGGGCCATCGGCGCCCGCCTTCGGGAGCTGCGGGAGGAGCGCGGCTGGACGCAGCGGGAGCTCGACAGCCGGCTGGGAATCCTGCAATCGAAGCTGAGCAAGTACGAGAGCGGCACCCACCAGCCGTCGCTCCGTACCCTGGTCCGCATGGCGAACCTCTTCGGGGTGAGCACCGACTACCTGCTGACGGGCACCGGGACACCGGTGCCGCCGCTGCGCGACGACCGCTTGCTCGATCGCTTCCGCCGCCTGGGCGCGGGCGGCGAAGAGATGCGATCGATCGTCCTCTCGATCCTCGACGCCCTCTTCGAGCTCGGCGCCTGTCTCGAGCGGCGGGGAGCGGGTCCTCCCCTCCCCGCGGGCGCCCCCGCAGGAGGCGGCGCGAACGGGAGCACGCCGCGCCGCCAGGCTGCCATGCCGTCGCCGCGGTCGCGCCCGGCGCCCCGGCGACGGCAGCCCGCGGTTGCCGCGCCGCCACGGCCGGATCTGCCCGAGCGCAAGCTGTAACCGGCCCACGGGGCCGGCAGCGTTCCACGCGAGGATCCATCCCCTCCTGCTTCCCTTTGGGCGAGGGGTCCCAAGGGAACGGACCTTGGACTTCGGGTGCCTCGCCCAAAGGGAGGCAGGAGGGGATGGACCCTCGCGAACTGACCCACTACGAGTCCGCGACACCTGCCTACCCTGCTCGATCGCTCGGTTATGATGCGATGAACCCGGGACGGCGCAGGGCCGCGGCGGCGGCCGCTCGTCGGGGGCGGGAGCCAGGCCATGAGTGAAGAGCATCGTCTGCTTCGCAAGCTGATGGCGCGGCAGGACCTCAGCCGCGCCGAGACCGCGGAGCTGGTGAGCACCCAGCTGCGCGAGGACGCCGGCGGCTGGCGCCTGCTCGCTTTCTCCGTCGCCGCGCAGACCAAGGGCGAGACCCTCGACGAGCTGCTGGGCATCCTCGACGGCATGGCCCGGTTGACCGGTCCGTACGCCATCCGCTTCCCCGAGGAGCTGATGGACATCTCGAGCTCGGGAGGCACCGGCATCCGCAAGATCAACGTCTCCACCCTGTCGGCGCTGGTGGTCGGCGAGCCGGGCCTGGCCATCGCCAAGCAGTCGTTCTACGGCATCAACAGCCTCGCGGGCAGCGCCGACGTGCTCCGCACCGTCGGCATCGAGGTGCCGGCGCTGACCCTGCCGCAGTTCGAGCGGGCCCTCGCCACCGTCGGCGTGGCGTTTCAGTCGCCCGTGTTCCTCAGCCCGGAGCTCAGGAACCTGGCCCTCTTCGGCCAGGGCCTGGGCGCCCACGCGGTCGGTATCAGCACGCCGTACCACCTGACGGTGCCGGTCTTCGCGCCCTTCAAGCTCCGGTACCGCATGTTCGGGATCAACCGCGTCCAGCAGCTCGACCTGCTGGCGGCGCTGTTCCGCGCCCTGGGTTACCACAGCGCGCTGGCGGTGCACGGCCTCGACGGCCTGGACGAGGTCTCGATCTGCGGCCCCACCCGCCTGCGTGGGTTCCGGGGCGAGGAGGAGATCGACACCACGCTGACCCCCGAGCAGGCGGGCCTCGCGACGGCGCCGCCGGAAGCCGTGATGCCGCACGACCCGGCCGGCAACGCGCGCGACTTCCTGCGCATCGTCCACGGCGTCGAGACCGGCCCGAAGCGTGACCTGGTGGCGCTCAACAGCGGCGTCGCCCTCTACCTCACCGGGCGCGCCCCGTCGATCGCCGCCGGCGTCGAGACCGCGATCGAGCGCCTGGCGAGCGGCAGCGTCGCCCGCAAGCTCGAGGCGCTGGTCGAGCAGGTCGGCGCTCCGGAGGTCCTGCGCGGGGCCACCGCGGCAGCGCTCGCTCCATGAGCTGATGGACGTCCGCCGTGAGATCCTCCGCAACGTCATCCTCTGCCAGGCACTCGCGCCGCTCGGCAAGAAGCACGGCGGCAAGCGCTGGGGGCCGCCGCCGCTAGGACCCAAGCTCGAGCACGTCCTGGTCGCGGGCGTCAACACCGGCTGGCAGTTCTACGACCTCGCCGACCGGGTGCTGCAGGCCGGGCGGCAGCCGGAGTGCATCTTCGACCTGGCCTACGAGGCACAGCGCGAGAGCACCCGCAGCCGGCTGGGCGGCAAGGTCAACTACGGGCCGATCCACATGCTGGTCCCGCTGATCACGGCGCAGCTGCTGGACTACCTCGAGACCGGCGCCTTCGAGAACGTCGAATCGATCCTCGAGCGCACCGGCGACGTGCTGCGCCGCACCACCCCGCGCGACGTCGAGGCCCTCGAGAGGTTCATTCACCTGGGCTACGACGTGGCGGCCAGGAACCGCGCCCACAGCGGCCGGCCCATCAGCGCCAACCGCCCGCAGATCAAGGGACGCTACGCCAACGTCTGGGACGCCTGCCAGGACTTCCAGAGCATGACCTCGGTGCGGGAGATGCTGACCGGCTACCCCTACAGCCAGCAGGTCTACCGTTTCCTGCTGCACAACGTCGAGACCGGCATCCTGGAAGCCATCGAGCTGATCTACCAGTTCCTGGTCCCCGAGGTGGGGCGCACGGACGTGGTCGCCGACCTGATCGTGGTCGGGCTCTACCTGCTGCTGACCAAGCATCCGGAGGGGGTGCTCTTCGTATGATGACCTCCCCTCATCGGAGCGTCTGGTAGACCAAGAACAGGTAATCGCCGAGGCGGTCGCAGCTGAGCAAACTCAGCCTCGCCGGCTCGCCGGAGCCTGCGAAGAGGTTGACGGCTGTCGCATCCAGGACGGCGGGGAGGAGGGTGAGGTGGATGCGGTCCACGAGGCCGAGGCGGAGGAGCTCGCGGTTGAGGCGG
>DATNKH010000897.1:0-4795 GCA_035603475.1 Thermoanaerobaculia bacterium | reverse complement strand
GTGCGGCGGGACACGGGCGCGGTGCGGCGCTTCGTCACGCGAGCGGCGATCGTCACCGTCCCCGCCGGCGTGCTGGCCGCCGGGCCGGCGCAGGCAGGCGGCCTCCGGCTACGGCCGGAGCCGCCGCGCATCCGGCGCTCCTACGACCTCGTCGCGATGGGTGCCGTGGCGCGCCTCGCCTGCTGGTTCCGTGAGTTTCCCTGGAGCGCCGCCGGCGCCGGACGCCATCCCGAGCGGACCGCGCGTGCCGGCTTCTGGCAACTGGATGGCCCGACCTTCGGAGTCTGTTGGACCGCCTACCCGCTGCGCTGGCCGCTGGCCGTGGCCTGGTCCGGCGGGCCGAGGGCAGCTGCAGTCGCCCGGCGCGGCCGCCGCGCCGTCGAGTCGACCGCGGTCG
Organism: Thermoanaerobaculia bacterium; assembly: GCA_035603475.1. Classification (GTDB taxonomy): domain Bacteria; phylum Acidobacteriota; class Thermoanaerobaculia; order Multivoradales; family UBA5704; genus JASLEW01. The sequence goes on along the minus strand of DATNKH010000897.1, from coordinate 4,398 downwards.
GCGAGCTGTCGGCGGCCTTCGGCTTACCGCGTCGCGCCGTCGCTTCCCTCCTGGTCGCGACCTGGATGCACGACTGGCAGCGCGACGTCTACTCCCGTGGCGCCTACAGCTACGCTCGCGTCGGCGGCGCAGGGGCGGCACGCAGCCTGTCGCGGCCGGTCGAGGACACGCTGTTCTTCGCCGGCGAGGCCACCGACACCGGCGGTCATACCGGCACCGTCGAGGGAGCGCTGGCGAGCGGCCTGCGCGCCGCGCGGCAGGCGGCCCGCGCGCTGGGGGCAGGATGACGCCGCGACGCTGCCGCCAGCCGCCTATTCCATCGCCGCGTACGCCAGCGTCCAGAAGTCGGTGAAGACCTTCGGCGGTTCCGGCGAGTCCATCATGCGCTGCGTGAAGAGGATGCCGATCAAGCCCTCCGCGGGATCGGTGTATGCCGACGTTCCGAGGCCGCCGTCCCAACCGAACCGGCCCGGGGTACGGAAGATCTCGTCGCGCTGAATCTCCACCGCCATTCCGAAGCCCCAGCTGCGATTCGTGCCGAAAAAGACCTCGGAGCCCGCGCGTTGCTCAGGCGTGAGCTGGTCCGAGGTCATCAGCTCCACGGTGGCGCGCGCGAGCACCTGGTCGCGGCCGTGCCGGCCCTGGTTCAGCATCATGCGGCTGAAGGCGAAGTAGTCGTCGATCGTCGAGACGAGCCCGCCTCCACCCGATTCGAACGGCGGCTCGGGCCGCCAGGCGCTGTTCGCCACGTCGTCGTACACCTCCAGCTCGTGCGTCTGCGGATTGAACGAATAGCACGCGGGGAAGCGCCCGATGTCTGCGGCGGGCACGTGGAATGCCGTGTCGCGCATGCCGAGCGGATCGAAGATGCGCTGGCGCATGAACGCGCCGAGGGACTGTCCCGACACCCGCGCGACCAGGACCCCGAGCACGTCGCTGCTCACTTGATACAGCCACCGCTCGCCCGGCTGCGCGATCCATGGCAGCGAGCCGAGCCGGCGCAGCCACTCTTCCGTGCCAGGCGCTTGCGCAGGCAGCGGCGGGCCGTCGCCGCCGATCCGATATTCCCGGATCCACTGCTGGATCGGATACGTGTCAGGTCTCGCCATCACGCTGCCGAAGCCCATGCGGAAGGTCAGCAGGTCGCGGACGGTGATCGCACGCCGCGCGGGCACCGTGTCGTCGAGCTGCGAGGACAGGGACCTCAGCACGCGGCGGTTGCCGAGCTCCGGCAGCCATGGCTCGATCGATTCGTCGAGCCGCAGCTCGCATTCCTCCACCAGGATCATCGCGGCAACCGCGGTGATGGGCTTGGTGAGCGAAGCGATGCGAAAGATCGTGTCACGCTGCATCGGCGCCGGATGGCCGACCGACATCGTGCCGAGCGTCTCGACGTGAACGTCGGCATGCCGGCTGACGAGCGCCACGAGCCCGGGCAGCTCACGACGTTCGACGTATCCGGACAGCACCCGATGCAGGCACTCGAGGCCTGGCTGCGATAGCTGCGATAGACCTGCCATGCTCTCCAGTCCAGCTCCCCGCACCGGCCGGCGGCTCAGCCGTGCGCCTGGGCCGGGCGGGCCAGGGGCCGGCTGAGCTCCGTGCGCCAGCTGGCCGGATCGGGGTTCGACTCGGGGCCGGCGACGTAGCATTCCCAGAGGTCCGGGCCAGGCTCGTGCCCCTCGGCGGCGATCCAGGAGTCGAGCTCGCGCCAGGCGGCGGCCAGGCCCTCGTAGTCCCCGTGATACACCGTGCGCGCCACCGTCGCGGCAGGCAACTGCGCCGGCTGCACGCGGCCCGCGGCGGCGATCGGGACCGTGACCGGAACCCCGATCTCGAAGTCGTAGGTGCGAGGGTCCATCTTCAGGTGATGGCTGAACCAGGGGCCGGCGGTGGCGATGCCCTGGGCTGCGACGGCCGCCATGAGCTCCTGGCGGCCCGGCCCCATGACCTTCCGGATCTCCTCCCGCGGGATGGTGATGTGGATGACGGCGGTCGGCTGGGCGGTGGTGCGCACCATCCGCGGCGGTTCGATCATGGCCTTCTCCCTCGTGGCGTCGGGCGGTAAGGACGGTTGGCGGCGTCTAGAGTTGCCATCGGCCAGGTCCGACTCCGACCGATGAAGGTGGGCGTGGTGCCCCCTTCCCCCCCGGAGGGGAGGGAAGGGGGTTGGGGGGATGCGGGGGGCGATCCGATAGACGCTGGTAAGTTGCGCGACACGTCTGAGCTCCGAAGGCGCTACGGGCAGAACCGGGCAGGCGGGTCCTCTTCTTAGTAGCGACCTCGTTACGTGCGGCGAAAGAGCGCTTCGTATTTGTCCCAGTACGCGTATCCAAGGTACGCGGTCAACGCGAAGACCGCGATGCCGATGGGCAGAGCAGGGGGGTACAGGCGGGCGTTGACGATGACGATGCCGACGACGTCGGGCGCGAGGAAGAGCGTGGCGAGCCACGGCAGGAAGCCGAGGACGAGCATCAGCCCCGCGACGACCTCGGTCACCTTGACCATCTGCATGATGCCCGAGGCCCAGAACACGTGCATCGTGGGGCCGAGTTGCGCAGGAGCTCCTTGCGGCGACTCGCCGCCGAGCAGGCCGAAGATGCCGCTGAGGAGCATGACGAGGCCGAGCAGCGTGCGTATGGCGATGACGAGGTACTTGTGACGGGCATTCATGGGGTCTCCCTCCGCGCGTTCAGCATCGAGATCGAGGCCGCTCGGCTCGACGAACCGGCAGGTCAGGTGCATTCTGTTGGCGTAGCCCGCCGGCTGTCTAGATCCAATTCCCGGGAGGTCCATCGTGCCACCCGCGGCGGGCGAGCCGGCGATCCGGCAGGTCGGCAGCCGGCGATAGAGCTTGCTGTCCGCTGTCACGAGGACCGCTTTGCGATCTTCCGCCACCGCCTCCCGGCGGTAGCCGGCGGTGACCAGCGTTACCGCCCCGAACGCTACCGGCTGGGCGCCGTCGCGGCGGGGCTCGCCGGGCTGGGGGCCTTCGTGGCTGCCGCTACGTCGGCCTTGGCCGGGTCGAAGCTCTCGAGAGGGGTCCAGCCGGCGCCGGTGCCGCTGTCGGCGCAGCTGCCCGAGGCAGCGGTGCAGACCAGGAAACGGGTCACCGGGTGGAGCTCCCAGATGGTGCCTCGCCAGCACTTCGGCCCCGGGCCGCCGGCGCCGGTGTAGGCGCAGTCGTCCTTCGCGTCGTCGTGCTCGTTGTCGGCCAGGAGCTGCCCGACGACGTACACCTGGCGGCCGATCGCCTTCTGCACCTGGGCGAGGTTCCAGCCGGGCTGGTACGCGGCCCGCCAGTGCGGTGTCATCTCGACGATCGCCGCGTGGCTGCGATCCACCGGCGATAGCTGCTGGGACTTCGCCTTGTCTGCCAGGCCGGGATCGTCGCCGATGCCGATGTGAAAATCGATGTTGTCCGCTCCCTTGAGCAGGCAGTTGGAGCTCTCGGCGCCGCCGTCCTTCGCGTAATAGAGATAGCCGGTCAGAGAGGAGACCTCGCCCTCGCCGAGAGCGCCGATCTGGTCTTTGAGATCCTCGTGGTTGACCTTCGTGAGGTCCCCCGGGAGGCGCGTCTCGAGCGTAGCGAGATCGGAAACCTTCTTGAAGACCAGCTGCGGCGGGTTGGCAGGGTCGATCAGCTCGTTCTTGAGCGAATTCAGATAGCCGTCGTAGGCGCCGCCCGCCGAGCAGCCGGTGGCATAGTGGCCGTGGCAGGCCTGGTAATCCGTAATGCCCGTCCCGCACTTGACCGCTTTGGTACCGGTGGGTGCCGCGGTGCCGCCGCCATGCCCGATAACGCCGACCTGGGCGAGGACCGCCAGGGCGAGCGGGGCGACGGACATGCCGCGGGCGACGGTCCCCTTCCATGTTTGGCTGACCGGCTGACTCGCGGCGCCGCCAGGAGGAGTGCCCGCACCGGCTGGAGTGCCGGGTGGGGAGCCTGACGCGGTCGAGGTTTCCTGTGGCGGCATGGTACCTCCCGCCTACTTGCCCGGACCGGGCGTTGGCGCTGGGTGGCTGGAAGTGGCGGCGCTGCCGCCGCCGGAGGTCGACGTGCCGCCCGCGGTCCCGCCGCCGTTGCCCCCGCTGCCGGTGCCGCTCGATTGGATGCCTTTGCCAACCGCGTACGTGCTGGCGCTGATGCCGAGCAACACGAGGATCTCGCTCGGGACGGCGGGGAACTTGGTGGCGCCGTTGGCGATGATGATCATCAGCAGGCTGAGCGCGATGACGACGGTGAAGATCAGCAGCTGGAAGCGCGACATGCTGGCGCCGTACAGTGGATTGCCCTGCGCGTCGGTGCCCTTCGACTCGCTGAGCAACATGGAGAGGTCGATCTCCCCGCCCGCCATGTACAGCAGCACCATGAGACCGTAGAAGAAAGTGAGGATC
>DATNKH010000896.1:0-2610 GCA_035603475.1 Thermoanaerobaculia bacterium | reverse complement strand
CATCCGTGGATGACCATCGCCGGCGTGGTCGGCGACGTGCGCCACCACGCGCTCGGCGATCCCGCCGGCCCCGAGATGTTCCTGCCGTTCTCGCTCGCCGACTGGGCGCCCACCATGGTCTACGTCATACGCGGCCGCGGCGACGACCCGGCGGCGCTGGCCGCATCGCTGCGCGCCGCGGTCTGGCAGGTCGATCCCGGGATGCCGGTCTATGACGTGCGCACCCTCGACGAGGTCGTGTCCGGCTCCCTCGCCGGGCGGCGCTTCAACCTGGTGCTGATGTCCGTCTTCGCGGGGATCGCCTTGCTGCTCGCCAATCTCGGGATCTACGGCGTCATGGCGCAGGCAGTCGCCCAGCAGCGCCAGAGCATCGCCATCCAGATGGCGCTCGGCGCGGCGCGGCAGGACGTCCTGCTCCGTGTGCTCCGCCAGGGCCTGGCCGTGACGCTCACCGGCCTCGGCCTCGGCCTGCTCCTCGCCCTCGGCACGACGCGGCTGGTGTCGAGCCTCCTCTACGGCGTGACCGCGACCGACCCGCTGACCTTCGGAGCGGTCGCTGCTCTGCTGGTGGTGGTGGCGCTGGCCACGATCTCGCTGCCGGCGCACCGGGCGACCAGGATCGACCCGATGCTGTGCCTCAAGGAATGGTAGGAAGGCACAGATGGACGTTCATCTCCCGGCAGATCTCGAGCGGCTGGTGCAAGACAAGGTGGCCAGTGGGCGCTACCGCTCGGCGGAGGATGTGATCAGTACCGCCTTGCGAGCGCTCGAGGAACAAGACCTGGCCCTGGATGCGCGGGCCCTGGCATTCAAGGCGGAGATCGAGCGCCGGCTCGCGAGCGGACCTGCGACGCCGATGGACTTCTCCGAGGTCAAGCGGCGCATCCGCGCCGAGGTGGAGGCAAGAAAAGCAGAGCGGATAGGGTGATTCGGCGCGGGACGCTGCAACCTTGCTTAGCCTGGTCAAGCCTCCGGCTCGCCGAGGAGCGCCGCCGGAAGGTAGGCTCTCCTGCCGCGGGCGGCCTTTCCCTGACACAGGGGCTCGGTGAAACCGCCGGAGGCTCTCGCTGCCCGGCTGGCCTCGCTGGCCTTGCGGCGGCGGCGGGAGGCCGCGGCCGGCTGGCTGGTGGCGGCGGGGCGCTGGCGATCTCCGGCGTCGCCGGCGCTTCCTGCGCCGCCTGCCTTCGCAGCGATACCAGCACCTGACTCGGGTGGTTCGGAGGACTCGGCAACCGCCTCGAGGACCACGTAGCGGCCAGGCGGCGCGCTTCTTGCCGCCGGGCGGCCGGCCGCTCGGGCGGGGCGGCGCTTGCTGCTCTCGCCGCTCCGGTCGCTCTCGCCGCTTTCAGCGCTTTCGCCGATCTCCTCATTGCGGGCTTCGAGGATCAGGGTACCGCCGTCGGAGAGATGATCCCGCGCTTCGAGGCAGAGGGCCAGCAGGAGCTGGAAGACGAGGAGGGGCTCGCCGGCCAGCGGCCAGAGATCCGGGGGGTAGCGCGTGATCACCGTGACGGAAGGCGGGAAGGCGACGCGGACGAGCTTCTGAACGTCGGCGATGAGGTACTGGGGCTGGAAGATGGTCGGCTCGCCGGCGACGCCGCGCGCCAGCCAGTGGAGCTGGCGACCGGCGTGCTGGAGGCGCCGCGCGAGCTCGTCGAGCGACGCGAGCACCTGGCGGCTGGCCTCGTCCTGGCAGGAGCCCTCGAAGACCTGCGCCGACATCATCACCGAGGCGGCGAGGTTGCTCAGCTCGTGGCTGATGCCGCCGGCCAGCGCGGCAAGGCTCTCCAGCCGGCCGAGCCGCAGCCGGCGGCTGTCGGTGGGGCTCTTCGCTCGCCGTCCCTCGTGTTCAGGGGCCACGCGGGCGATTATAAACTGCTCAACTAACTCCGTCAGCCCCCCGGGAAGCCCCGGCGCCGCCCTTGGAGCGGGTCGGGGAGGAGGGATAGACTCTGGCGGCGATGCGGCTGGGGAACCTGGAGCTGACGCTGGTCTCGGACGGCGAGTTCCGCCTCGACGGCGGGGCCATGTTCGGGGTGGTGCCGCGCACGATGTGGGAGAGGGTCAAGCCGCCTGACGAGCGGAACCGGATCCGCATGGCGACTAACTGCCTGCTGGTCGCCCGCGGCAGCGACCTGCTGCTCGTCGACACCGGCATCGGCGACAAGCACGATGCGCAGTTCCGCGATCTCTTCGGCATGGATCCGGACGCGGTGCGGCTGCCCGACGCCATCCGCCGCGCCGGCTACGAGATCGAGCAGGTGACGCACGTGCTGCTGACCCACCTGCACTTCGACCACTGCGGCTGGAGCACGCGGCGCGCGGCCGGCGGCGAGCTGGTCCCGACGTTCCCGAACGCGGCCTACTGGCTGGAGCGGGGCGAGGTCGAGCACGCCCGACACCCCAACGAGCGCGACCGGGCGAGCTACGACGCGCGTAACTGGGAGCCGCTCTTCGCGGCCGGCGTGGTGCGGCTCTATGACGGCGATCGCGGTTGCGAGCCCATGCCGGGCGTGCGCGCCGTCGGCGCACCCGGGCACAACGCCAACATGTGCATCGTGCTGGTCGACGGCAGCGCGGGCGGCACCAGCGGCACCGGCGGCGTGGACG
>DATNKH010000895.1:0-5719 GCA_035603475.1 Thermoanaerobaculia bacterium | reverse complement strand
GAGCTGACGATCAGCCGCCGCCAGCGAGCCAGATCGCCGCTCCAGGACGGCACCACGCGGCCGTTGCGGCTGAGCTCGTCGACCTCCCAGACGCCATAGATGGGAGGCCGCGGCATGCGCATCAGCTCCAGCCGCCGGTCCAGGTCGTGCCTGGTGATCGCGGTGATCGCGATGATCGCGATGATCGCGATGATCGCGATCGGGGCATAGGCGACGAGGAGCGTCTCGGGCCCCAGCCGGCCGAGCCTGGTCCAGCGGCCGGCGAGCGGCGGCGTGAGGTCGGGGGGCCGGGTGGGGCGGTCGAGCAGCAGCCCGTCGACGAGCCGGCGCGCGTCGGGAGCGAGGAGCCAGGCGGCCATCGCCAGCAGGTGAAGCGAGAGAAGCTTCTCCGGCACGTCGTAGGAGAAGGCGAACGCCGCCGCGTGACTCGCCATCGCGAGCGCCAGCAGCGCGCCGAGCGAGGTCGTGCGGCGGAAGAGCAGCAATAACCCGCCGAGCGCCTCGCTGCCGCCGATGAAGCCGGCGTAGAGCGGCGAGTAGCCCATGAAGGTCGAGAACAGGGCCAGCGGCGAGGAATCGCCGAGCCGTTCCTGCAACCGATCGATCCCCGGGAAGGGGAAGCGCACGCCGGTCAGCATGCCGATGCCGCGGGTGAGCAGGATCAGGGCGAGCGTGTAGCGCAGGTAGATCCGCAGGCCCTCGGCGAGCGCGCGCTCGCGCCCTGGGCGCCGGTCCAGCGCCGTCCAGGCCAGGTAGTGGGTCAGTTTCCCTCGGCCTTCCTTTGGGCGAGGGGCCCAGGCTCCTCGGGCGTATGACTTTGGCCCCTCGCCCAAAGAGAGGCGGAGGGAGACTGACCCACTACCCCAGGCCAGGGCGGCGAGGGCCGCCAGCGCCGCCATGCACAGGACCTGCACGTAGTCGAAGGTCCGGTCGCCGCTGCCGTTCGGCACGGCGGCGACCGGACGTGCGAGATGGAGCACGTGCCGCCCCACCCAGGGCACGGCCGCCGCCCACAGCTCCTGGTAGCGGGCGATCAGCCAGCTCGCGCCCGGGACCCAGCTCGCCGCGACCGGCAGGTTGTAGATCACCAGGTAGACGAAGACGAAGCGGAACCCGAGCCACCGCCCGGCGCTCCACGCCGGCGCGGCCACCGGCGCAGGCACCGGCCCGGCAACGTTGGCGGGCGTGGCAGGCGTGGAGGGCGTGGCAGGCGTGGCGGGCACGGCAGGAGCCGCGGGCGCGGCGGGCGTGACCGCGCCTGGCTGCCGGCCGTGCTGCCCGGCGTCGGAAGGGAGAGTTGGCTCGGCCACTGGATGACTCCCTCACGCTACCATCTTTCTAGCCTAGTCTCCATCGCCTTTGCAATCCCGCCACCCGCCAACGCCTGAGCGGCGCTTCCCCGTATACTGCGACGCGGAGAGCTCCGGGTGAACATCCTTGGTGTCGGCCTCGTCTACGCCGGCTTCCTGGCCGCGCTCGCGGGCGTCGTCTCGTTGCTCGAGCCGCTCGCCTTCCTCGGCATCGCCACGCGCGCCGAGGGCCTGGCCGCGCTGGCCTGCGGGCTGGGGCTGGCCGCCGCCGGTTGGCTGCTGCCGGCGCGGGAGGAGCGTGCCGCCCGCACGCCGTCGCGCCTCGACGAATTCGCCCCGGCCTGGCAGTTCGGCGAGCGGCATCGACTCGCGATCCAAGCGCCCCGGCAGCGCGTCTACGCGGCGATCAAGGAGGTGACGGCCGGAGAGATCTTCCTCTTCCGCACCCTGACCTCGATCCGGCGCTGCGGGCGGCCCGGCCCCGAGAGCATCCTGAACCCGCCCGCGGACCGGCCGCTGCTGGCCGCCGCGGAGCGCAGCGGTTTCCTGGCGCTCGCCGAGGATGCCGGACGGGAGATCGTCCTCGGCACCCTGGTGATCGCGCCGCCCGGCTGGCGGCCGGCCAGCCGGCTGACGCCCGCGGCCTACCAGGCGCTCGCGGCGCCCGGCTTCGCCAAGGCGATGATCAACTTCCGAGTCGACGAGGGCGCCCGGGGCGCCTGCATCGTCGTCACCGAGACGCGCGTCTTCGCCACCGGCGCCGCGGCGCGCCGGCGGTTCGCGGCCTACTGGCGTGTGATCTATCCCGGCAGCGCGCTGATCCGCGTCATGTGGCTGCGCGCCATCCGCCGGCGGGCCGAGCGCACGGCGCGCGCTTGAGGTCTCACGACTCTTTCCGCGTCTTGCGCAGCTCGGCGATACGTGCCTTGACGAGGCGCTTGACGAGAGCCACTGGCAGCGGCTCGTCCAGCCGAAAGCGGATCGTTCCCTTCCCCGAGGTCTCGTATCCCTCGAGCTGACCTGCAAGGGCCTGCCGGGTCGCCGCGCTGACCGGATAGAAGCTGCTGTGGTGCTTCCAGGCGCCGTACCACACGAAGGGCTTGCCACCGAGTGCGAAGGCGGGCATGCCATAGCCGAAGCTCTCGACGGCGCCGGGGGCTGCCGCGCGAATCGCGTCGCGCAGTTGCTGGATGTGCTCGCGTGCATCGCCCGGCAGGGCCTCGAGGTAGGCGCGCACCTGCGAGCTGGGCTGCTTGGCGTCAGGTCTCGACGACGAGGAGCTTTTCATGAGGACCTCTCCTTTCCCGACCCGTCCGGCCTCGGCACCGGGTCGCTCCATCTTCATTCTGTAGTCGGAGCCGATCCGCTGTTCTCGACATGCGCCGTGGCGGCCGAGCCAGACCACTACCCGAGCCACGAACGCTGGCGGCGGGACGCGATGGGTTGGAGAAGGGGCCCGCGGCCGCTACTCGTGCCGCAGGGCCACCGCCGGGGCGACGGCGGCGGCGCGGCGGGCCGGCAGGTAGCAGGCCGCGGCGGCGACCAGGGCGAGGATGGCGGCGACGCCGGTCAGCGTCATCGGATCGGTCGGCGACACCCCGAACAGCAGGCTGGCCAGCACGCGGCGCAGGACGACGGCGAGACCGAGGCCGAGCACGAGGCCGGAGGCAGCCAGGCCCATGCCCTGGCGTAGGACCATGGCGAGGATGCCGCCCATCTCGGCGCCCAGGGCCATGCGCACGCCGATCTCCCGGGTGCGTTGCTCGACCGAGTAGGCGAGCACGCCGTAGGTGCCGACCGCGGCCAGCGCCAGCGCCACCAGCGCGAACAGCATCACCAGCAGGGTGACGAAGCGGGTGCGGGACATCGACTGGGCGAGCACCCGCTCCATGGGCAGCACGTTGGCCACCGGCAGCGTGGGGTCGAGGCGCTGGATCTCGGCGCGCGCCGGGCCGGCGAGCGCCAGCGGGTCGCCGCCGCCGCGCAGCACGACGTGGACCTCGCGCGGCGCGTAGCCGTTCGTGGCCGGCGACTGCGATTCCAGGAAGTAGAGCTCGGTGCCGGTCTTACGGTCCAGGCCTTGCTGCTTGACGTCGTGCGCGATGCCGACGATGGTCAGCCAGCGGGCGTCGCGGCGGTAGGACTTGACGCGCTCCCCGAGCGGGTCCTTGCCCGGCCAGAAGGTGCGCGCCATGGTCTCGTTGATCACCGCCACGCCCGCTCCCTGGGCGCCGTCCTGGGCCGAGAAGAAGCGGCCGGCCACCAGTGGGATGCGCATGGTGCGGAAGTAGTCGGCGGTGACGAACTGCCAGAAGTCGACGTTGTGCGGCGGACCCTTCGGGTCCATGGGCACGCTCTCGAAGACGGTGTCGTCGGCGTCCACCTCGCGGCGCGGCGGCAGTCCGTTCATGACCGCGGCCGACTCGACCCCGGGCAGTGCCTGCAGGCGCTCGGTCAGCCGTTCGACGAAGGCAGTCACCCGCGTCGGAGTGGCATAGGTCGTCTGCGGCAGGGCCAGCTCCAGGGTGAGCAGGCCGCGCGCCTGGAAGCCGGGATCGACGCGTTGCAGCTCCCAGAAGCTGCGCAGCAGCAGGCCGGCGCCGACCACCAGCACCGCGGCCAGGGTCACCTCCGCCACCACCAGGCCGCGCCGCAGCCGCTGGCGGGCCGAGGCGGCGGTCGAGCGCTGGCCGCCCTCCTTGAGCGCCGCGACCAGCGCTCCGGCGCGGGCGTGCACGGCGGGCGCCAGGCCGAAGGCGATGCCGGCGATCACCGACACCGCGAAGGTGAAGCCCAGGCACAGCGGATCGACGCCGATCTCGCCGACTTCAACCATCCGCGGGATGCCGTCCGGGCTGGCCGCCACCAGTGTCCGCACCCCCCAGGCCGCGAGCAGCATCCCGGCGACGCCGCCGAGCAGCGACAGCAGCAGGCTCTCGGTCAAGAACTGCCGCAACAACCGCCAGCCGCCGGCGCCGAGCGCGGTGCGCACGGCGACCTCCCGCTGGCGCCCCTCGGCGCGGGCGAGCTGCAGGTTGGCGACGTTGGCGCAGGCGATGAGCAGCACCAGGCCGACCGCTCCCCAGAGCAGGCGCAGCGCCGGCCGGGCCTCGCCGACGGTGTCCTCGAGCAACGGCGCGAGCACCAGCGGATGGCGCTCGGGGCTGGGCGTGTGCTGGCCCGCCGGCACCAGGCTCTTCCAGCGGACCAGCAGACCGGCCATCTCGGCGCGCGCCTGCCGCAGGGTGACGCCGGGCCGCAGCCGGGCGACGAGATCGAGGAAGTGGCTGCCGCGCTGCGTCGGGTCGAGCGGACCGAGCGCGACCGGCAGCCAGGCCTCCACCCGCTCGCCGCCGATCTGGGCGCGCGGCGGCATCACCCCGACCACCGTGCGGTAGGCGCCGTCGACCAGGACGCGGCGGCCCACCACGCCCGGGTCGGCCCCGAAAGCGCGCCGCCAGAGGGCGTCGCCGAGCAGCACCACCGGCTCGGCGTGAGGCCGGTCTTCGGCGGCGGAGAACCAGCGGCCGCGCTCGGCCGGCACGCCGAGGGTGGAGAGGGTGCTGGCGGTGGCGAACACGGCCGCGACGCGCAGCGGCCGCTCCCTGCCGCTGACGTTGACCGCCTGGTTGCGGTAGCCGCCGATGTCCTCGAAGCTGGCCGCCATCTGGCGCAGCTCCAGGTACTCGGGCGGCGAGATCCAGAAGTGGTCGAAGCCCTGGTTGGTGAACTTGCTGTAGATCGAGACCAGGCGCTCCGGCGCGCGGTAGGGCAGCGGCTGCAGCAGGACGGCATTGACGACGCTGAAGATCGCGGCATTGGCGCCGATGCCCAGGGCAAGGGTCAGCACCGCCACCGCGGTGAAGCCCGGGCTCCGCGCCAGCAGGCGCAGCGAGTAGCGGACGTCTTGCAGCGCCCCGCCGCGCGCCTGCGATCCCACGCGCCGTCGTGGTGAGACTCGGCTCATCGAGGCTTCTCCGTTCCTTCCGGTGACGCGGCCGCCGGCACCGGCCGCCTGCTCTCCATACCGCGTCCCGCCGCTCCGGGTTTCGCGGCTAGCGTCGCAGGCGGCGCAACACCTCGGCGAAGTCGGCCGGCGGCGGCTCCTCGAAGCGCAGCGGCCGCCCGTCGCGCGGATGCAGGAAGCCGAGCTCCCCGGCGTGGAGCAGCGGCCGCGGGGCGGGGATCAACGGCCCGCGGTAGTCGCGGATGTAGACGGGCTCGCCGACCAGGGGGTGTCCTGCCTCGGCGAGATGGATGCGGATCTGGTGCTGGCGGCCGGTCTCGAGCTCGCAGGCGATGCGCGTGGCGCCGCGCAGAGCCTCGAGCACCCACACCCGGGTCACCGCATGGCGGGCGCCGGCCGGCGGCGCGGCAGCCGCGGACTTCCCCGGCAGCGACACCTGCCG
>DATNKH010000894.1:0-4498 GCA_035603475.1 Thermoanaerobaculia bacterium | reverse complement strand
AGGTGACCTCGATCTCGCGCAGGCGGAGGCCGTGATTGGTCAGCGAGACCCGCCGCACCTCGGCATCGTCCTCCGGCGACACCACCACCTCCAGGCGGCTGGCGATGCTGCCGTCGCGGCGCAGGATCTCGGCGCGGTCTTCGGAGAACAGCACCTCGTAGCTGTCGGGCTCGGCGCCGCTCGCCTGGTAACCGGCCGACCAGACGTCGCCGCTCTGCATGTCGCGGTAGAAGATGAAGCTCCCCCAGCAGTCGCGGGTGACGTCCTCCCGGAAACGCGTCACCGCGAGGTCGCGCACGCGGCTGTAGCCCGCGCCGGCCGCCGTCAGCATCACCGCGTAGCGGCCGTTGCTGAGCAGGTGGGTGCGCGGCACCGCGTCGTGGGGAGAGTGATAGCGGCTCACCGTCGGCACCACCAGCCCGCCGACCTGCGCCGCCGCCGCCACCTCCTCGGCGCGCGGCCGCGCCACCGCCACGTCGCGCGGCGTCCGCTCCTGCAACAACAGCTCGGTGGCCTGGACGATCGGCGCGGCGTGGAAGCGCGCCGGCATGGCGCCGTCGCGGCGGACGTCCAGGGTGTTGGCGAGGGCGACCAGCGACATCCCCTGGTGATGCGCCATGTAGGCCTGGACCACGGCGAGCTGCTGCCCTGCCGGCAGCCGGCTGGCGGTGTAGTCGACGGCCTCGTAGAAACCGTAGCGGCCGGCGGCACCGGCCCGTTCGAGGCGGGCGAAGTTGCGGCAGGCCGCCAGCGGCTCGAACATCGCCGCCAGCGCCGTGGCGTAAGGCGCGACGACCAGGTCCTCGGAGAGGCCGCGCTTCAAGCCGAGCCCGGGGACGCCGAAGTTCGAGTACTGGTAGGTGAGCTCGAGGTCGCGGGCGTTGAACGCCGACTCGGAGACGCCCCAGGGCACGCGGCGCTCGGCACCGTACTGGATCTGGCGGCGCACCACCAGCCGGCAGGTCTGGTCGAGCAGGCTGTGGGCCGGCGACCGCATCACCAGGGCCGGCATCAGGTACTCGAACATCGAACCGGACCAGGAGACCAGCGCCGCGCCGCGGTCGACCGGGGTCAGCGGCCGGCCGAGCTGGAACCAGTGGGCCGCCCGCACGTCCTCCTTGGCGATGGCGACGAAGCTCGCCAGGCGCGCCTCGGAGGCCAGCAGGTCGTAATAGCCCGGGTCGAGCTCCCCGTCGGAAACGCGGTAGCCGATCGCGAACAGCCTGCGCCCCGGGTGATAGAGGAAACGGAAGTCCATGGCGGCGAACAACTCGGCAGCGCCGCGGGCGAGAGCGCCAAGACGCCGCGTAAGGCCGGCCGCGGCGCCGGCCGAGCGATCCAGGGCCGCGGCGAGGGGATCGGGCGGCGCCGCGGGTGGCGCCGCTTCGCCGGCGACACCGACGGCGGCGGCGACGCCAACGGCTGCGGCGACGGCCCAGGCGGGGGCGGGGGCGCGCACCGGAGCCGCCAACTCCTCCCGGGCCACGACGCAGCTGTCCGACAGGCCTGCGATGGAGGGAATCGCCGCGAAGAGGCGAGAAAGCGAGCCGCCCTTGCTGTCCGACCCACTCGCGCCGCCCCGGTTGTCTGTGCGACCCTGACCAGCGCTGCCCCCCGCGACCGCCGCACGATCCGCTGCTTCTGTGCCACCCTGCCCCGCCGCTGGGCCCTCTCCACTCGCGGCCAGCCATGCCCAGGGGAGCAGCTCCTCGAGGTCGCGGCGATGGCTCGCGACGGTGGCCTGCGCCAGCTCCGCCCAGGCCAGCACCTCTTCCCAGGCGGCGGCGTCGCTGCCGCGCTGCTGCTCGCCGACCAGCGCCCGCGCGACGTCCACGACGGCGTGGAGGCCGCCGGCGAGCTCGTCCAGGCACGCCGCCCAGTCCACCGGCCGAGCCGGCACCGGCTCGAGGGCGACGGCGACCGCCGCCAGCGCTTCGTCGAGCTGCCGCCGGGTGACCGTCTGGGTGCGGCCGGCGGCGGCCGGCGCCGCGGCACGGATCAGCGCCACCGTGTCGCCGATGCCGGCGAGCGCCTGCGCGTCGAGGGGCGGACAGTCGCCAAGGCGGCGGCAGGCCTCGACCAGCACCAGCAGGTCGCCGGCCAGGTTACCGCTGTCGACCGTCGAGACGTAGCGCGGCTCGAGCGGGCGCAGCTCGCGGGTGTCGTACCAGTTGAAGAAGTGGCCCCGGAAGCGATCGAGGCCGCGCATCGTCTGCATCGTCTCCTCGAGGCGCGTCACGCAGTCGAGGATGCCCAGCCAGCCGAGCTCGCGGGCGGCGACGATGGACAGCAGGTAGAGGCCGACGTTGGTGGGCGAGGTGCGGTGCGCGACCACCGGCCGCGGCGATTCCTGGAAGTTGTCCGGCGGCAGCGCGTGGTCTTCGGCGCCGACGAAGGCCTCGAAGAAGCGCCAGGTGCGGCGGCCGATGAGCCGCAGCTGCAGCGCCTCGGCCGCCGGCAGCGGCAACGGCTCGACCGGGGTGGGCGGCAGGCTGAGCCAGCGCGCCAGCGCCGGCGCCAGCGCCCACAGGACCAGCGGCGGACCCGCCCACGCCAGCAGCGTCCACGTTGCGGGCGCCGGACCGGAGGCAGCGGTGAGGGCCGGGGCGGCCGCCGCCGCCCTGAGGACGATCGCGATGGCGGCCGCCGCCGCGAGCGCCAGCCCGCCTGCCATGCGGCGGTAGAAGAATCGCGGCTCGAGCCCGAGCTTGGCCTTGGCCTGGGCCGCGGTCACCCACTGCAGCATGCGCCGGCGCGTGACGTAGACCCTGCCCAGGGTGCGCACGATGGCGTCGCCCATCCGCCACGCCGCATCGGCCAGGAAGGCGACCCGTAGCACCACCCGCATGGCGGCGAGGAGGAAGTCGCCGGCCACGGCGCGCAGGTGGCTGCGCTTGGAGATGCCGCGCCGGCGGGGCACCGCCGCGTAGAGCAAGTGCAGGAGGTCGGGGATGGCAAGGCTCGCCAGCCAGACTCCCGTCCACAGGGCGGGCGAGACCCCGGGCAGCGTCCAGGCGGCGACCAGCAGCAGGTAGGCGGCGGGAGCCGAGAGCGTCCGCCGCAGGTTGTCGAGCATCTTGAAGCGGCCGATCGCCGAGATCGACGCGCGCAGGCGGCCGCCGTCGGGGGTGCGGGCGCGGCCGAGGATCCACGGCAGCAGCTGCCAATCGCCGCGCGCCCAGCGGTGCTGGCGGGTGGCGGCGGCCTCGTAGTGCGACGGGAACTCCTCGAGCAGCTCGACGTCGGTCACCAGGCCGGCGCGCGCCAGGAGCCCCTCGAGCAGGTCATGGCTGAGCAGCGTGCTCTCCGGCACCTTGCCGGTCAGCGCCGCCGAGAAGGCGTCGACGTCGTAGATCCCCTTGCCGGTGAACGACCCCTCCCCGAACAGGTCCTGGTAGACGTCGGACACCGCCGCAGCGTAGGGATCGATGCCCGCCGGGCCCGAGGAGATGCGCTGGAAGAGGGACCCCTCGCGGCTGGACGGCAGCGACGGCGTGATCCGCGGCTGCAAGATCCCGTAACCCTCGACCACGCGGCCGTGGCGCTCGTCGAAGCGCGGCCGGTTGAGCGGGTGCGCGAGCGTGCCGATCAGGCGGCGGGCGACCTCGCGGGGCAGCCGGGTGTCGGCGTCGAGGGTGAGCACGAAGCGGACCGAGCCGGGCTCGAAGGGAGGCCCGCCGTTCGTCGCATTGACCGAGCCACTCTCGCCATTCTCGCCATGGCCGCCATCGCCGCCGTTGCCGGCAGGGAACAGGAACGTGGTGTCGCGGGCGCCCTGCAGCAGGCGGTTCAGCTCCTCGAGCTTGCCGCGCTTGCGCTCCCAGCCGAGCCAGCATCCTTCGCTCTCGCTCCAGACGCGCCGGCGGTGCAAGAGCAGGAAGCGCGGTTCGCCGTGATCGCGTTGATCGCGTTGATCGCCGTGATCGCGGTGATCGCCGGCGGGCGCGGGGCCGTGCCGGGTGTTCAGGCGGGCGATGCCCACCCGCGCCGCCGCCAGCAGCTCCTCGTCCCCGGGCATGGTCTCGGCGGAAGCGTCGGTCCAGTCGGAGAGCAGCGCGAAGCGCAGCTCGTCCTCGGTGTTGGCGAGATAGTGGACCTCCAGGCGGGCGATCTGCTCCTCGACCTCCGCCTGGCCGGTCAGCAGCGTCGGCACGACCACCAGCGTCCGCAGCTCCCGCGGCACGCCGTCGCGGAGCTCGAGCCGCGGCAGCACCCGCGGCCCGTACCGCTCCATCAGCCAGGCGTTGATCAGCTGGATCGTCAGGTCGAACGCGGGCACCAGCGCCAGGAGGCCGAGGCACAGCAGCGGCAGCGCCGGCGCGCCACGGGCGGCCTCGCGCCAGAGCGGCAGGGCGAGCACCAGCGCCGTGCCGGCCGCGATCGTCCCCAGGTAGCCCGGCGTTGCCCAGGCGAGGAAGGCGCGCCGCAGCCAGTGGCGTGGCGGCACGCGGTATCCCAGCTCGCGCTCGAACGCGGCGCGCCCCCCGGCGATCAGGTA
>DATNKH010000893.1:0-3743 GCA_035603475.1 Thermoanaerobaculia bacterium | reverse complement strand
TTGGCTTGGACCCCTCGCCCATACGGCCACGACGAGGATGGAGGGCCTCGAGGAGATCCGCCTCCCGTGGCCCTCCTGCGGGGGAGATCCTGACTCCCAAAAACAGGGTACAAACCCAGGCGAGGGAGTTGCATGCAACCTCGTGGTGTACGCCCTGTGAACTGGTCCCACGGTACCATTCGTTAGGACCGGGAGAGGAGCGACGGTGTGCTAGAATCCATTCGCTTGAAGGCCGAATGCACAACGTCGTTGGCCCCGCTTGTGCCGGTCCCGGGCGCATGGCCGCCGGCTGGCCCGTAGCGAGCAGAGGGAGCAGAAAAGGTCCGTTCGTATGTTTGAGAAGTACAATGAAAAGGCGCGCAGAGCCCTCTTCTTCGCCCGCTACGAAGCCAGCAAGCTCGGCAGCCGGGTCATCGAGTCGGAACACATCCTCCTCGGCATCCTGCGGGAAGGCGAGGAGACGGTCAACGAGATCTTCCGCCGCTTCCAGGTGAAGCCCGAGGACATCCGCCGCGAGATCGAGGGCGAGCGGGTGTTCGTCGAGCGCATCTCCTCGACCGCCGAGCTGCCGCTCTCGGAGGAGTCGAAGAAGATCCTCGCCTACGCCTCGCACGAGGCGGAGAGCATGCTCCACGCCACGGTCGGCTCCGAGCACCTGCTGATCGGCATCCTGCGCGTCGAGGGCTGCACCGCGATGCGCATCCTGGCGCAGCAGGGCTTCGACGTCTACACCGTCCGCGAAGAGGCGCTGGCGATCGCCAAGGAGCGCGAGGCGTCGCAGCAGAAGAAGGAGCTCCCCTTCCTGTCGGAGTACGGCCGCGACCTCACCGCCCTCGCCGCCGAGGCGGCCTTCGATCCGCTGATCGGCCGCGACGAGGAGGTCGACCGCATCATCCAGATCCTGTCGCGCCGGACCAAGAACAATCCCATCCTGCTCGGCGAGCCGGGCGTCGGCAAGACCGCCATCGTCGAGGGGCTGGCGCAGCGCATCGTCGAGGGGCGGGTGCCGATCTTCCTGGCCCAGAAGCGCATCGTCGCGCTCGACCTGTCGCTGATCGTCGCCGGCACCAAGTACCGCGGCCAGTTCGAGGAGCGCTTGAAGGGCATCCTGAAGGAGCTGAAGGACAGCCGCGAGCTGATCGTCTTCATCGACGAGATCCACTCGCTGATCGGCGCCGGCTCCGCCGAGGGCTCGCTCGACGCCGCCAACATCTTGAAGCCGGCGCTGTCGCGCGGCGAGATCTCCTGCATCGGCGCCACCACCCTCAAGGAATACCGCAAGTACATCGAGAAGGACCGCTCGCTGCTGCGCCGATTCCAGGCCATCCAGGTGGCGCCGCCGTCGCCGGAGCAGACGCTGCAGATCCTCGACGGCGTCAAGGACCGGTACGAGTCCTTCCACAAGGTGCGCTATCGCCCCGAGGCGCTGCGCACCGCCATCTACCAGTCGAGCCGCTACATCTCCGACCGGCACCTGCCCGACAAGGCGATCGACGTGATCGACGAGGCGGGGGCGCGGGTCAAGCTGCGGCGGGTGCGCGACACCCAGAACCTCCGCCGCCTCGAGCAGGACATCCGCCAGGTGGTCAAGGAGATGAAGGTCTCGATCTCGGACAAGGACTTCGAGCGCGCCGTCTACCTGCGCGAGCGCGAGATCGAGCTGCGCGAGGACCTCGAGCGCATGAGCCTGGCGGCCGACGAGACCGGCGTGCTCGAAGTGACGCGCCACGACATCGAGGACGTGATCTCCTCGTGGACCGGCATCCCGGTGGCGGCGCTGCAGAGCGAGGAGGCCGAGCGCCTGCTGCACATGGAGGAGACGCTGCGCTTGCGCGTCGTCGGCCAGGAGCGGGCGATCAGCGCCATCAGCCGCGCCATCCGCCGCTCCCGGCTGGGAGTCAGCAACCCCGAGCGGCCGGTGGGCTCGTTCATCTTCCTCGGGCCCTCCGGGGTCGGCAAGACCGAGGTGGCGCGGCAGCTGTCGGTGTTCCTCTTCGGCAGCCAGCGGGCGCTGGTGCGCTTCGACATGAGCGAGTACATGGAGAAGCACGCCGTCTCCAAGCTGATCGGCTCGCCGCCCGGCTACGTCGGCCACGAGGAGGGCGGCCAGCTGACCGAGCGGGTGCGCCGCCAGCCCTACTCGCTGATCCTCTTCGACGAGATCGAGAAGGCACACCCGGACGTGGCCAACCTGCTGCTGCAGATCCTCGAGGACGGCACCCTGACCGACGCCTACGGCAACCAGGTGGATTTCAAGAACACGCTGGTGCTGATGACCTCCAACATCGGCAGCAAGCTGGTGCTGCGCGGCGGGCGGATGGGCTTCGGCGAGGGCAACAGCATGGAGAGCTTCCAGCGCCTCGAGGAGGAGATCCTCGGCGAGCTGCGGCGCAGCTTCAGCCCGGAGTTCATCAATCGCATCGACGAGGTGATCGTCTTCAATCCGCTGGGCGAGCACGAGCTGCGGTCCATCGTCGACATCCTGCTCGACGACGTCAACCTGACGCTGGCCGAGCGCGGCCTGCACGTGGAGATCTCTCCGGCCGCCAAGCAATGGCTGCTCGACCGGGCCGGCATCGAACCGTCGACCGGCGCCCGGCCGCTGCGGCGCACCATTCAGCGTCATGTCCAGGACACGGTGTCGGAGATCCTCATCCACCAGCATGGCGAGACGATCGAGCGCATCGACGTCGACCTGCTGGACGGCGAGCTGAAGTTCCAGGTCCGTGACCGAGAGGCCGCCAGAGAGATCCTCGCTCCTCAGCGGTAGCTGCCTGTCCGTGGGCGGTCGCCGGCATGCCGGCGAGCGTCGCGGCACGTCGGCGAGCGGCAGCGCGCCGGCGCATCGGCGCATCGCCGGTCCCAGCCAACCGCCGAGGCAGCTCCCCCTGTTCCGACAGGTCCACTTGCGGCGGATGTGCGCCGAGAACGAGGCTGGAACCAGATGATGCCAGAGCCTGTGCCGGACAGCGACCAGCAAATAGTGCCGCGACAGGCGACGGGCGGAGCCGCGGCCGAACAGCGAATGGTGCCGCGACCGGCGACGGGCGGAGCCGCATCGATCCCTCGCCGCGTGATCTCCCTGGCGATGTTGCCGTGGGTGATCGCGAGCGGCCTGCCCTTGCTCCTCCTCCCCACGCCGCGGGCCTTGGCGCAGGCTGCGCAGGGGGCGCAGGGGACTCAGTCGTCGCAGGGAACGTCGCCGAAGGCGACGACGCCGCAGCAGCCGCAGCAGTCTCCTCCGCCCGCCGAGGAACCCGCGGCGCCACCGGTCGTGCCGCTGGTCACGCCGACCGGTCCTCCCGCCGGCGGGCAGCCGGCGGGCCCCGCTGGGGCAGGAGGCACGGAGGCCACAGGTGCCGCGAGGGCGGGGGCACCCGCCGAGCCTGCACAGAGCCATGCAGTCGTAGCCCCCGCCCTCGCCGGTAAGAAGATCGCGGCGCTCGAGTTCAAGGGGCTGAAGACCCTGTCCGAGGAGACGCTGCTGTACTACCTCGGCCTCGAGATCGGCCAGCCGCTGGACGAGGAGCGGCTCAACAAGGCCATCAAGTCGCTGTGGGACCGTGGCCTGGTGGACGACCTGAAGATCGATTCCACGCCGGTCGCGGCCGGGGTGAAGCTGACCATCACGGTGCAGGAGCGCCCGATCCTGCGCTCGATCGACTACGAGGGCCTGAAGCGCCTCTCGAAGACCGACATCCAGGACAAGATCGCCACCCAGCGGATCAAGGTGCACGAGGGCG
>DATNKH010000892.1:0-9234 GCA_035603475.1 Thermoanaerobaculia bacterium | reverse complement strand
GAAAGCGGCGGCATCGATGGCCGCTGCGAAACCGGCACCTGCGGTGGCTCGAGCTTCGCCATCGCCGCCGCCGCCCGCGGTCCGCGCCGCTCCTCCACCGGCAACCGCCGACGGGACGGCGCAGGCGCCGGCGGCGAGTCGGCGCTCGGCCCCTGCGCGGGCCGGCGCCTCATCGGGCGCCGGGGAGGATCTCACGGCCGCGCCGTTTCCGACGCCAGAGCCGCCGGGGCCCGGAGGGGAGGCCGCGGAGGCGGTCGAGATTCCCGATGCGATCTACCCCGCCGCGGCGCGCGGCACCGGCAGGGAGCCGAGGGTGCTGCTGGCTGTGCTGGTGGACGAGCACGGCCGCGTGGCCGAGGTGCGGGTGAAGGAGGGCGACTCCTCGGGCCTGGGGTTCAACGAGGCCGCGGTCACGGCGGCGTGGAGAGCGCGCTTTCTCCCTGCCACCAGGAATGGCGCGCCGGTCCGTTCGTGGAGCGAGCTGATGATCGACTTCGTGAACCCGCAGCGTCATTGAACCGCCTCTCTCCGCCGACCCGGCTCGCCCGGCCGCCGGCCGCGTCCTCACTCGTGGCGCAGTGCGACGACAGGATCGACGCCCGCCGCGCGCTGGGCGGGCACGAAGCTGGCCAGGGCGGCGACCGTGCCGAGGATCAGCGCGGCGCTCAGGAAGACACCTGGATCGCCGGCGCCGATACCCACGAGGGCGCTGCCGACCAGGCGGGTGACACCGGCCGCCGCCGCCGCCCCCACGGCCAGGCCGCAGGCGACCAGCAGCATCGCTTGCCCGACCACCAGGCGCACCACGTCGGCGGGCCGCGCGCCGAGCGCCATGCGGATGCCGACCTCGTGGATCCGCTGGCTGACCGTGTAGGCCAAGACGCCGTAGAGCCCGAGGGCGGCGAGCGCCAGGCACCACGTGCCCAGCGCGCCGAGCAGGATCGCGGCCACCTTGACCGGGTACAGCGACGCGCCCATGTACTCGGTCAGAGGCATCGCATCGTAGACCCCGACGTTGGGATCCATGAGCCGCACCTGCCGCCGCAGCGCCATGATGTGCGCCTTGGCATCGCCCGTCGTCCGGACGTAGAACGCCACCGCCCGGTCCTCGCGGTACACCTGGCGGAAGGGCACGAAGAAGAACGGCCGCGGTCTCTCGGCGATGTCCTTGTACTTGCTGTCCTTCACCACGCCGACGACGGTGAACCACTTTCCCCAGCCCCACACTCGCCGCCCGAGGGGATTGCGGTAAGCGAAGAACCGCTGGGCGAAAGCCTGGTTGACGATCATCACCGGCAGCGTCCGCTCGTCGTCTTGCTCGGTGAAATCGCGCCCATCCAGCAGCGGCACCCGCATCAGGTCGAAGAACCCGGGCGCCACCACGTTGCGGTAGAGCTTCATGTTCTCGTCGCGGCCCGGCACGTAGCCTTCGATCGTCAGGTCCTCCCATGAGCCGCCGTCGAAGCCGAGCGGCACCCAGTCGGCGTAGGCGACCGCGGTCACCCCGGGAGTAGCCTGCATGCGCTCGCGCAGGCGCAGGCAGAACTGTCGCCGCTGCGCGAGCGAATAGCCGCTCGAATCGAGGTAGAACTGGGAGACGAGGACACCGCCGGGATCGAATCCCGGGTCGATCCGGCGCGCGCGCTCGAAGCTCCTGGCGAACAGGCCGGCGCCGATCAGCGTGACGAGGGCGAGCGCCACCTCGCCCACCACGAGCAGCGAGCGCATGCGCCGGGTGCGGACCGCCGCGGAGGCGCCGCGGCCGCCTTCCGCCAGCGTCTCTTGCAGGCTGGCGCGGCAGGCATGGAGCACCGGGTAAAGACCGGCGAGCAGCGCCGCGGCGATCGCCAGCAGCAAGGTTAAGGCCATCACGTGCGCGTTCAGGCGCAGGTCGAGGTGGAACGGCAGGCCGCTGCGCGGCAGCAGGGACTCGAGCGACCGGCCGAGCGCCAGGGCGAGCGGCACGCCCGCCACCGCGCCCAGGGCGGCCAGCAGCAGGCTCTCCGTCAGCAGCTGCCGCGCCAGGCGCCAGCGGCCGGCACCGAGCGCCACCCTGACGCCGAGCTCACGGCGGCGTCCCACCGCGCGCGCGAGCAACAGGTTGGCCATGTTCGCACAGATGATCAGGAGCAGGGCGCCGCACGCCGCCATCAGGATCTGCAGCGGCACCAGCAGCGCGCGCCCAGGGCCGGAGGCCTGTCCCAGCGGCAGCACTGTCGCGGTCATGCCGCCGTTCTCGTAGGGGTGCGCACGCGCCAGCTCGCGCGCGAGGCCGGCGATCTCGGCGCGCGCCCGCTCGATGCGGACGCCCGGCCGCAGGCGCGCCAGGCCGTTGAGGTCGCGGGTCTTGCGGTCGCGCAGCATCCATTCGCCGATGCCGTTGAGCTGCGGGCGCATGACCGTCGGCACCCAGAGGTCGAAAGCCAGGCCGGGCATCGTGCCGCGGAAGTCGGGCGGCGCCACGCCGACCACCGTCAGCTCGTGGCCGTTGACCTTGACGGTCTTGCCTGCGATGGCCGGATCGGCTTGGAAACGCCCCCGCCAGAGCGCGTCGCTGATCACCGTCACCGGGTAGGCATTCGGCTTGTCGCCGTACTCCTCGGGCAGGAACGTCCGGCCGAGCTCCGGCTTCACCCCGAGGACCGCGAAGTAGTTGCCCGAGACCATCTCGCCCCAGACACGGTCGACGTGGTCGCGGTCGCCCAGGCCGAGCGGGGCGGGCTGCGCCATCGCGAGACCGGAGAGCAGCGCGAGGTGATCGCGGTAATCCCGGTAATCGGGATACGAGGTGGTGGGGACGGGATCGCCGGAGGGCGCCACCGTCGCGAAGGCCACCAGCCCGCGGTCGTCGACACCCGGCAGCGGCCGCAGCACGATGGCGTCGATCCAGCTGAAGACCGCGGTGTTGGCGCCGATGCCCAGCGCCAGGCTGAGCACGGCGATCGCCGCGAAGCCGGGACTCTTCAGCAGCTGGCGGACCGCGTAGCGGAGATCGCTGGCAAGTGCCTCCATCCGGTCACCCTCCTCTTCCGATGCCGATGCTTCCGCGCCGTCGAGGAGAACTACGGGGCACGGACCCGGAAGTTCTCGGATTCGGGCCTGCCGTGGCCTCACGCTACGGGCGTGGCGCCCCCTCGAGAACCGAGGTGCAGAACGCGCAGCGGCGGGCGTCGATCGGCACCTCGCTGAGGCACTCGGGGCACTTCTTCGTCGTCGGGTCGGAGGGAGCTTCGCCGCGTCGCTGGCGTTCCATGATCGCGTTCACCGGCAGGACGACGAAGCAGTAGACGGCGGCTCCGATCAGCAGGAACGAGAGCAGGGCGTTGATGAAATCACCCAGGAGGAGTTTACTGCCGTTCACCTCGTAGACGATCGCCGAGAAGTCGGGTTGCCCTGCGATCGCGGCGATGAGCGGAGTGACCAGGTCCTTGACCAGCGCCGTGACCACGGCGCCGAAGGCTGCACCGATCACCACCGCCACCGCCAGATCGAGAACGTTGCCGCGCAGCAGGAACTGCTTGAAGCCTTTCATATTCTCCTCCTCTCGAATCGAGGCGTCAGCCTTGTCCTGTCCGCGAGCGGGCCGTCCCTCAGTCCGACCAGTAGGAGACACAGCCCTGACGGGACAACTCCTTTCTCAGGCTGACATCAAAGGTGGCCACTGCATCGTGGCGCCCTTCGATCGCGACGCCGGCGAGGATGCCGTCTCCAAAGGATGGCATGACCTCCGGCCAACTCTCGAGCACAAGGCTCCACGGTACGTCGAAGATAGTGATCACCCCTGGGGTCGCCAGCAGCTTGCGCATGGCTTGGGACACCTCGAGAGGGTTCACGTCGTAGAGCTGGACCAGGACATGGACCGTCTCGACGATGGCGATGGAGTGGAGGACCAGAGTGTGTTCGTGATCCGTGGCGCCACGCAAGAGCGCGGCCGCCTTGCGCTGCTGGCTCTCGTTCCTGTCGGTGAGGAAGGAGACCAGTACGTTGGCGTCGACCAGGATCTCCTTCATGACTGCTTCAGATCCGCCTGATCCCCATCAGCTCCCGGGCCCTGCGCACGTCCTCTACGGG
The DNA here is from genome assembly GCA_035603475.1 of Thermoanaerobaculia bacterium. Classification (GTDB taxonomy): domain Bacteria; phylum Acidobacteriota; class Thermoanaerobaculia; order Multivoradales; family UBA5704; genus JASLEW01. The sequence goes on along the minus strand of DATNKH010000892.1, from coordinate 5,163 downwards.
ATCGCCGGGACCTACCTTGAAGGCCCCTTGGAGCGCCATGAAGGCAGGGGTGGCCGTGGTGACCCGCACATGATCGCCGACGACTTCCCATTGCAGGACGTCGCCGGGCCCCACCCGCAGCTTCTGTCGAATCTCCTTGGGAACCGTCGTCTGGTGCTTGACTGTGATCGTGGACTTAGCCATGTCTTGCCCCTTACGAAATTGTAGTTCTCGTAAGGCGATACGGCAAGGCCCTCCGGCAGTGCGGTGCGTCATCGCCGCAGGCTCAGGACCCGGAAGAACTCCGCGGCGGCGCCGGCGGGATCGCCGACCAGGCCGGAGGGGCCTTCGCCGGGGAGCCAGTCGGCGGGGAGGTGCTTGCGGTAGGGGCTCTCGAGAAAGCGCTGGTCGAAGAGGGCGACGATGCCGGTGTCATGGGGTGAGCGGATGAGGCGGCCGGCCGCCTGGACCACGCGGGTCATGCCGGGGACCACGAAGGCGTACTCGAAGCCGCGGTCGAAGCGCTCCTGGTAGTAGTCCTTGAGCAGCTGGCGCTCGAGCGAGAGGCCGGGCAGGCAGGGACCGACGACCGCCACCGCCCGCAGCATGTCGCCCGGGTAGTCCACCCCTTCCGCGAACGCGCCGCCGGCCACCGCGGCGAGCAGCACGTCGCCCAGCACCGCCGAGCGCAGGACCGCCAGCAGCGCCTCGCGCTCCTTGTCGCTGTCGGCCTGGCGCTGCACGAAGAGGCGCTTGGCGCGCAGGCGCATGCGTCCCGCCACCTCGGCGAGGAAGGCGTAGCTGGGGAAGAGCGCCAGGCAGTTGCCCGGCACCGCCTCGGCGAAAGCGGCCAGGCGCTCGGCGATGCGGTCGTAGTAGGTGGGCCGCTGGCGGTAGGTGGTCGCGACGGTGGTGTCGATGACCACCCGGCGGTTGCCGGCGGGGAAGGGGTTCGGGATCTCGACGAAGGCGGTGCGGCCGGCGGCGAAGCCCAGCAGCCCGGTGTAGAACTCGGGCGGCGACAGGGTGGCCGAGAGGCCGATCGCGGCGTGGGCGCGGTTGATCACCTCGCCCAGGAAGCGGCTGGGGTCCTTGCACAGCACCCGCACACGGCAGTCGCCGCGGCAGATCTCGACGAATTGGCTGAAGGCGTCGTCGGCCGTCGCGAGGACGTTCAGGAAGCGCAGGAAATCGAAGTAGAGCTCGACGAAGGGGTCTTCGGCGCGGAAGCTGCGATGGTCGCGCTGGTGCTCGAGGTAGTCGACGAACGCCGCGTCGAGCTCCGGCCGCAGCCGCCAGAACCGTTCCTCGGGCAGCGGCGTCTCGACAGCGCGGTCTCGGCCCCACGGGTGGACATCGCGGACATCGCCGCCGCCGCCGCCGCCGTTCTCGGAGCCGCCCGGGAAGAGGTCATCGCCGCCGCCCACGTCGTCGAGGCAGTCCCGCACCGCCTCCTCGACGATGGCGGCGAGCTTCAGGCAGAGGCTCGCGAGGCGCAGGTAGATCGACTCGCCGAGCTGGCCGAGGGCGGCCGCCGCTTGTCGCGCGGCGCCGGCCGACAGCGACGGGCTGTAGTAGCCGCGGCCGCGCTCGACCAGGTTGTGCACCTCGTCGATCACCAGCACGGCGTCGGAGAGGTCCTGGTCCGGCGAGAAGTCGGGCAGCGACACGTAGGGATCGAAGGCGTAGTTGTAATCGCAGACCGTCACCTCGGCGCGCGCCGCCAGCTCGAGGCTGACCTCGAACGGGCAGACCTCGGCGGCGCGCGCGGCGCGGAAGACGTCGTCGGGCTCGATCGCCGGATAACGCTGGTAGATCTCGGCGATCACTCCCGAGGTCTGCAGCTTCAGCGCGTAGTCCTTGGCGAAGCGGCAGTACTCCTCGTGGCAGATGATCTGGTCGTTGGCGCACATCTTCGCCTTGGCGCGCAAGCGCAGCGAGCGGAAGGCGGCGTCCTGGTTCAAGAGCTGGAGGACGCCCGTCGCCATGTCTTGTTGCATCGTCTTGGCGGTGAGCACGAACAGCCGCTTGTCGTGGGCCAGGCAGTAGCGCAGCGCCGGATAGAGCGCCGCCACGGTCTTGCCGATGCCGGTCGTCGCCTGCAGCAGGAGGTGCTCGCGGTTGGCCACCGCCGTCTCGACCGCCGCCAGGATCAGCTCCTGGCCGGGGCGGAGCTCGCCGTAGGGGAAGGCGAGGCGCTCCGCCGCCCGCCGCCGCTCCTGGCGGCGCCGCGCCTCGGCCTCGTAGGCGCGCAGCAGCACGTTGACGCGCCGCCGCACCGCGGCCTCCATCGCCGCGAGGTGCAGCGGCAGCTCCTCGCGCTCGACCTCGTCGCTGCCGATCGCGATCAGCACCAGCTCGGCCCGCACCGCGGCGCCGCTGGCGGCGGCCCGCGCCAACATCCAGGCGTAGAGCAGCGCCTGGCGCTGGTAGATCTCGCGCACCGGCGGCGGCAGCGAGCCGCCGCGCCGCACCGACTTGATCTCCTCGACCACCAGGGTGCCGTCCGGCTCGCTGCGCAGCCCGTCGATGCGCCCCTGCACGCTCACCTGCCAGCCGCGCTGCTCGAAGGTGGTGCGGACCACCACCTCGCGGCGGTAGGTGACGTCGTCGGCGAGTTGCTTCTCCTGGTAGCGGCTGTGGATCGCCTGGCCAAGCCACAGCCGCTCGTAGCCGCCGCGGTTGGCGAACCCCAGGCTCCGCATCAGCGAGCTCTCGAGCAGGTCCGCGACGGCCAGCTCCAGGGTCAGCGTCTCTCCATCGAACCGCGGCGGCATGGCTTCCGAAGTATAGGCCACGACACGACTTGGGCTGCGCGCCGACCCGCCGCCCACGCGGCCGGCGCCACGGCGCAAGGGCGCCGGGGTTCCGGGCCTGCGGCGGGACGCAGCCCTCCTCCTATGAAGGATTGACGGAAAACGGGGGACTCCGGCGAGCGTTTCCCCGCGTGTGACGGCTGATTCCCGGCTCCGGTTCCGGAGCAAGTCGCCCGAGAGATGTCCCTTTTGTCTGCGCGCATGCGCATCTAGACCAGAAGCGGATTGGTCTTCGACCCGGGAGCACGTCGACGCCCGAGGCGCTTCGCAAGGATAGGATCCACGGCACCATGGTCTCGCCCTCGCCACGTTCCGGAGCCTCGGCGCCCGTTGTCGCAGCAGCTCTCGTGCTCCTCGTCGCGAGCGCCCGACTCGCGGCGCAGGTCGAGATCGTCGAGCCGCCCACGCCGGCCGAGCAGGCGGCGGGAGAGGCGAATCTACGTGGCGTCGAGGAGCGAGCGGTCGTGCAGCTCCGGCGGACCCACGGCGACCCGCGCTTCGGCAGGAAGCTGGGCGAGAACCTGCGGAGCCTCGGCCAGATCCGCCTTCCGCGGCCGTCGGCCGAGGTGCGTGCTGCCGTCGCGGCAGCCAGCGATCCGACGGCTCTCGCGATGGCGATCGCCGGTACTGATGATTCCGACACCGACGACCGCACCTATGACCTCGACGTGCTCCTGACGGCGTTCGCGCTGCCGGCGAGCGAGCCGCACCGTGCGCAGCTGCTTGCCAAGGCGGCGGCGATCGAGCGCGACGACACGCCGCTGCGGCTGGCTTTCCTGCAGCGGGCCGCCGAGCTTCTCGCGGCGCGCGCAGGCGACGGACCGGCCGCCGCCCGGGCCGCGTGCCGCGTGGCGAGCTGGCGACTCGGCGAGCTGCTCGCGGTCGGTCTGTCGCATGAAGCGGTCGCCTACTTCTCGGGTCTGACGCCGAGCCTGCGAGCGGCTGTGGAAGGGGCACGCTGCGGCGAACAGGCTACCATCGAGGGGACGGAGCTGGGCCCCGACGCGGAGGACCTCCGGCTGGGGCTGGTCTCGGCGCGATGGCTCGACGGCGACCCTGAGGGCGCCCGCGCGCTGCTCGCCAAGACGCCGGGTCACGCCTGGCGACCTGGGGCGCCCGGTGCCGGCGGCGACGACCATGAGACGACGGTCGACGTCTGGCGCGCCATGCTCGAGCACGTGCTTGCCCACGCGGCGCCCGACGACGGATTCCCGATCCTCGCCGAGTTCGCCGGCAAGGCGCTGCTCCTTACCGGCGAGCCTGGCCCACAGGTCTGGGGCGTCGGGATACTTGCCTACGCACGCGCCGCCACGCAGGCGCGATATCCAGAGCTCGCCTTCTATGCCTGGGAGCACGCGCCGAGGGCCCCGGGTGCGGCGTCGCCGAAGGTCGAGCCCTTGCCGCCCGACGTCGCCGCGATGGCCGATGCCGTGCGCCGCCGGCTCACCGAGGAGCGGGCCCGGGCGAGCGCGGCGCTGCTGGCCGCGGGGAGCGAGGCGCAGAGGGCCAACCAGAACCTGCGGCTGGTTGCGGATGGAAAGCCGTTCGTGCCGGCAGGGACGACGCTGATCGCAGTCTCTCATGATCGGCGACAGGGGATCGTGCTCTGCGACCACTGGCCCTACTACGGTCATTGGTACCGACTGGAGGCGCGAGACGGAGCCTTCGAGGTGGTCCTCGTCAACAGCTGGATCTCATGACGTCCCGATCGCGGGCGCCCGAGGATCCAAGCTGCCGCCGGCGCGCCTGACCGCGCGCGGACCGGATAAGGAGTCGTCGATGCCCTTGTCGATCTCGCTGCTGGTTGCCGGCCTCGGCCTGCTCGCTTCGCATCCGGTGGCGGGATGGGAGGCGTCCGAGCCTCCCGACGCCACGCTCGTGGCGCTGGCGAGCGAGCCCGCGGGGCCCCGCCTCTATGCGCTCGTCGGTGGACGCGCCGTCTATCGCACGACCGACGGGGGCGCGAGCTGGTCTGTCGCCGACACCGGGATCGACCAGGCGGTCGCGATCGCCATGGACCCGCGTGCGCCCTCGACGCTGTTCGTCGCCGGGTCGAGCGTGGCGATGTCGACCGACGGCGGCGGCACCTGGGCCGACATCGGGGATGCTTTGCCGGAGCTGCGCATACCGGCCATCGCTCTCGATCCGGCGTCGGGCGCCCTCTGGGCGGCAACCGAGGAGGGCGTGTGGAAGACCACCGACCGCGGGAAGAGCTGGGCGCAGGCGAGCGGCCCTGCCCTGGCGGACGCCCGGGTGCGAACGCTCGCCATCGACACCGCGTCGGGCACGGTGTTCGCCGGCGCGCGGGACGGCGGCCTCTACCGCACGACCGACGGTGGCGCGAGCTGGCAGGCGATCGGCGGCGAGG
>DATNKH010000891.1:0-5826 GCA_035603475.1 Thermoanaerobaculia bacterium | reverse complement strand
GTCCCTTGGGGCGAGGGGGGTCCCAAGGGAACCGACCTTGGACTTCGGATGCCTCGCCCCAAGGGACGCAGAGGGGACGGACCCTCGCGAGGAGAATGACCCACTACCCGGCCGTGGACCGCCGCTACCGGCTCAACAGTGCCGACAGGACAGGGTGAAGCAGGTGTTGTTCGGCAGGTCGCTGTTCGGCTCGGTGCCCACCGGGCCGCCGGGACCGCGGCGGTCGTCGAGGAGGCGCAGGGTCTCGCGCGACAAGCTGAACTTCCTGGGCTGTCTCTTCATCGGAGCTCTCCTCTCGTGTCATGCGGCTGCTCGGCGGCGAGGCCGGTCAGCAGATCCCGTGGCAAGAGGCGGTGTGGCAGTTGTTCGGCAGCATGGTGTCGGGCCACGTGCCCACGGGGCCGCCGGGGCCGCGCCGGTCGTCGAGCTGGCGCAGGGTCTCGCGCGAGAGGTTGATCTTCCTGGGCTGTCTCTTCATCGGGGTTCTCCTTGCGGCAAGCGTCCGCTCCTGAGGGGAAGGTCCCCTCAACAGATATGAGGACGGCAGGATGCCGTGTAGCAGTTGTTCGGCAGGTCGCTGTTCGGCTCGGTGCCCACCGGGCCGCCGGGACCTTGCCGGTCGTCGAGCTGGCGCAGGGTCTCGCGCGAGAGGTTGATCTTCTTGGACTGTCGCTTCATCGGGAATCTCCTTTCGGCCAGAGGCCCACCCGCGAGGTGGCCGCCGCGACGGCCATCGCGGGCCGGCGGCGGCGCTCTCTATGAGTAGCTGTGCGGCGGGGCGAGCGAGCGAGACAGCGGTTCGTCCCCGGCATCGCGGGTGCTACCGCGTGCCGGCCGGTTGAAACCAGGCATGGGATTCGCTACATTCAGCGGCGTTGAAGTGGCCATCCTCATCGGCCGGCGAGCCCACGACCCCTCCCATCCGTCACCTCCTGGGGGCGGACCAGGTCGCGTCGTCCGGCGGGCGTGCGGGCGACATGACCGACGCCATGCGGGACGCGATCGAGCGTTGCCGGCGCGGCGGCTGGCGGGAAGGGTTGCCGGCGCTCGCCCGCATCGCCGAGCAGGAGACGCGCCCGGGCGCGCTGCCGGCGCTGGTGTACTCCTACCTGGGCTACGGGATCGCGCTCCGCCAGCAGCGCCTCTCCGAGGGGCTGAAGCTCTGCCAGCACGCGGTGAAGATGGAGTTCTACCAGGCGGAGAACTTCCTCAACCTGGCGCGCACCCTGGTGCTGGGGGGCCACCGCCGGGCGGCGGTGCGGGCTTTGGCCGACGGCCTCAAGGTCGAGCCCGACAACGAGCAGCTGCTCGAGCTGCAGCACGAGATGGGGCTGCGCAAGCGGCCGGTCCTGTCGTTCTTGTCGCGTTCGAACCCGATCAACTCGCTGCTGGGGAGGATCCGCCACCTGGTGCATCGGGGCGGGTGACGCGCTACGCGGCTCGGTGGCTCCGGGATTGCCCCGCTTACCTCGCGCGCTCTGATCGCACTGGCGAAGGGGCAACCCCCCTGGCTCCGGCGGGCCGCGCCAATGCGGGGCGCATCGCATGGACGGTGGCCCCGCAAAAGCCCCGCTGATGTCCACCTCTGAGAGGGATCAGCGGGTGGTCTGCACCGGCGTCGGCTTCATGTCCTCGAAGACGATGCCCAGGTTCTGGGCGCCGGCGTCACGGGTCAGGTCCATGAAGGTGGCGACCTTGTCGTAGGGCAATTCGCCGTCGGCGGCGAAGAAGACGACCTTGCTCTGGCGTCCGGTCAGCGCCGTGCGCAGCACTCCCTGGAACTGCGCCAGCTCGACGGGCGTCTTGTTGATGAAGGCATGCCCCTGCTCGTCCAGGCGCACCATGATCTGATCGGCATCGGGCTGCGGCGTCGCCGTCGTGACCTTCGGCGGCACCTGCACCGCGTAGCCCATCTGCAGCAGCGGCACCGCCACCATGAAGATGATCAGCAGCACCAGCACCACGTCGACGAGCGGGGTGATGTTGATGTCGCTGCGGATGCCGCTGGCTCCGCCGCGTACGTCCATTGCCATCGGGCACTACTCCTTTTCCGCGCCCGGGATCTCCGTGGGCCTCCGGGCTCCCTGCCGACCTTGGAGCCCTCCGCCCGCCCTTCTGAAGACCCGCGCGCTAACCAACCACGATCCATCGCCGGGGCGATCGCCGGGTGCCGGGGCGATCGCCGGGTGCCGGGGCCATCGCCGGGTGCCGGGGCCATCGCCGGGTGCCGTGGAATGGCCCGGGGCGCCGACCCGCCGGCGCGGCCCCTCTAGCCGAGGGTCCCGAGCTTGACCTTCTCCACCACCAGCCCTACCCGGCTGAAGCCGGCCTCGTTGATCAGCCGCATCACCTCGCGCACCTTCTTGTACTTCAGCCGGCGGTCGCCCTTGAGCACCACCTGCTTGTCCGGCGTCTGGTCGTGAATGCCCTTCAGCGTCGCCGGCACCTGGGAGTCGGGCACCCAGTTCTGGCTGACGAAGACGCTGCCGTCCTGCTTGATCGAGATGGTGAGCTGCTTGCTGTTCTCGGGCATCTTCTCGGGCACCTTCGTCTCGGGCAGGGCGACGTCGACGCCCTTCTGCAGCAGCGGGGTGACGACCATGAAGATGATCAGCAGCACCAGGCAGACGTCGACCAGGGGAGTCACGTTGATCGTGCTCTTGACCTCCTGGACGAGGCTCGGCTTAACGTGCTTGGGCAGCATTCCGGGACCTCTGCTTCATGAAGAAGTCGATCAGCTCGGAGGCGGAGTTCGACATCTCGACCTGCAACCGCTCCAGCTGGTTGGTGAAGTAGTTGAAGACCCAGGCGGCCGGGATGGCGACGGCGAGGCCCAGGGCGGTTGACACCAGCGCCTCGGCGATGCCGGCCGAGACCACGCCGATACCGCCCGAGCCGGTCAGCGCCATGCCGGTGAAGGCCCTGATGATGCCGACGACGGTGCCGAACAGGCCGATGAACGGCGTCAGCGTGGCGATCGTCGCCAGGCCGCCGAGGCCGCGCTTGAAGTCCGAGGTGGTGAGCAGGGCGGCGCGCTCGACGGCGCGGCCGGCGGCCTCGACGATCTCGATCTGGGAGAGCGGGCTGGTCGAGCTCTCGTACTGGAAGGACTGCAGCCCGGCGGCCACGACGCGGGCCAGGTGGCTCTGCGGGTACTTCATCGCCGCGTCGATGGCGGCCTGCGGCCGGTCGTGCTTGAGGTGATCGGTCGCCAGCCGGGCGAACTCGAGCGACTGTCTGCGCGCCTTGCGGAACAGCAGCCACCGCTCGACGGAGACGTACAGCGTCCAGATCGACAGCAGGATCAAGATGGCCACCACGACCTGGTTGATCCAGCTCATGTTCTGCCAAATCGCTGCGATGCTAAAGCCGGTCATGCGCTTCTCCTCTTAGTCGGATTCGTCAGAGCGTTAGAGCCAAAAGGAACCAGGTGTCATTGCACCTGAAAGTTGACGGTGAGCGTGTAGTACACCTTGACGGGCTTGCCCTGGAGCATGGCGGGCCTGAACTTCCACTTGCTCACGGCCTCGACCGCGGCCTTGTCGAGCCCCATCGGCATGCCCTTCAGCACGTGGGCGTTGATGACGTTGCCCTGGGCGTCGATGATCGCCTCGATGATGACCACCCCTTGCAGCCGCGCCTTGCGCGCCATCTCGGTATAAACCGGCGGCGGCGCCGAGATCTTTTCGGGCTTGGTCACCGCGCCGCCGACGTGCAGCGGCGCCTCGTCCACCGCGCCGCCCACCACTCCGCCCTCCACCCCGCCGGCGACGCCGCCGGGGACGCCGCCGGGGACGCCGCCGGGCACGCCGCCGGTGATGCCGGTGTCGGGGGCCGGCTCCTCGTGCGTCGGCTCGGGCAGCTTCTCCGGCACCACGATCGGCTGCACCGGCTCGGTCATATGGACGACCTGGACCTGCTTGACGACCGGCTTCGGCGCCGCGGGGGGCGGCGGCGGCGGTGGCGGCGGCGGGGGTGGCGGCGGCGCGGCGTTCATGAACACCACGTTGATCGGCGGCTCCTCGACCGACGGCACGTTCCAGTACTCGGCGAAGAGGAGGCTGGCCAGCGCGGCCGCGTTCAGCGTGAGGGCGGCGATCAGCAGGAACCAGCGCACCCCCCGGCTGTTCCGCTTCTTGTCGAGCGCAATGAGAGAGTTCTCGAACATCGGATCCCCTATTTGCCCTGGTCCGCGGTCTTCGGCGCGGTGGCCTGCGCCTTCTTCCGCAGCTCCAGGCCTTTCTTCAGCCAGGTCTCCGCCTCGTTGACGTCGGCGGTGCGGGCGTTGCCGTCGGTCTCGAGCTTGGCCTTCTCGCGCAGCATCAGGCCGAGGTAGAACATCGCGTCGAAGTAGTCAGGCTTGATCTCGACGGACTTGCGCAGCGCACGCAGGCCGAGCTCGACCAGCTGCTGCTTGGCGGCGTAGTCGATGGTGTTGACGTTGTAGACCTTGTGCCAGGCCTCGACGCCGATCGAGTAGAGCGACACCGGTTGCTCGGGGCCGGGGGTCTTCAGCGCCAGCTGCTCGGCGTCCGGCAGGCGGCCGGCCTGGATCAGCACGTTCACCCGGTACTTGTTCCACTTCGGGTCGTTGGCTTCGTTCGGGTTCTGCTGTTGCAGCTGGTCGACGAACGCGAGGGCCTGCTGGTACTGCTTGGAGCTGACCAGGATCGACATCAGGTAGTCCTGGACCTTGGCGTCGTCGGGGTTCTCCTTGAGGTACTTCTGGAAGGCGTCAGCGGCGATGCGGCCGTACTCGAGGTTCTTCGGGCTGTCGTCGCCGGGGCGGTAGAGCGCCAGGGCGGAAAGACCCACCGATCTCCAGGCGAAGGTGTCCGAGGGATCCAACTCCAGGCCCTTCTGGTACTCGACCATCGCCGCGCTGTACTGCTCCTGCACGTACAGGGAGTTGCCCTTCTTCAGCTCGACTCGTGCCTGCAGCCGCCGGCAACCGCCGAGCAGCGGGAGGGCCAGGAGAGCCAGGGCAGCGAGGACCAGGGATCTACGCATTCGTCACCTCTTCCCTCCTTTGGAGGGGTGAACCTCCGGTTTGGTTCCCGCCCGCCGAGATTCGCCGGGATGAAGAGGCGGGGCGGCGCACCGCCGCGTGCCGCTGCCTGGGTACAGAACGCGCGCGCCAACCCCCACCCGCTCTTGAAGCATGGCGCGTCAGTTTACCTTGGAAGCGATGCTTGTCAAGTAGCCTTCCTCCCCCCATTCGTCCCCGCGACATCCCATCCCAACAGGCCTGCTGCGCGCCAAGACATGCAAGCGGCAGGCCCGCCTCGGCGCCGGCTCGGGGACGGAGGCGAGATGGTGAGCCGGGCTCGTCGATGGTAGTCGAAAAGCGTGCGGATGCCAACAGGGTTGGCAGAAAGGCAACTTGAGGTGGCCTGCGGGGGCCGCTATGGAGCCTCCGGGGTATCCCCCGGGCCGGGTCTCGTGCGGGGGCGCATCTCCCCTTTCCGGCCCTATGGACGAGGCGCAAGGCTGGCGGTTGATGAGGGCGTGGCGGACTGCGGCGCCTCGTCCAAAGTGCCGGAGAGGGGAGATGCACCCCCGCACGAGGCCCGGCCCTCCGCCCCTCCGGCTGTGGTTCCCTCCGGCCGCCGTTCTCAGGTTGGAGAGTAGGTGGTGATCTGGGGGCCACGTCGTCTAGATTCGCCAGGTCTTCTATAAGGAGGAGGATGCAGAGCAAACCAGACGATCTCCAGACCAAGCTGCCGAAAGCATTGAAGACCCAGTTCTCCGACGACCATTCGCCGGAGAGCCCCGCAGACGAAGGGGAGGAGGGGTAGGGCCGTGGGTGGACGGTTCTCCCCACCT
>DATNKH010000890.1:0-12381 GCA_035603475.1 Thermoanaerobaculia bacterium | reverse complement strand
CTCACGACAGCGGGCGGGGCGGGGGGGGCGGGGGGAGCCTCGGCGGCAGACGCCCGCCCTCCCCCCGGCCAGCCGCCGGCGCCGGCGGCGGCCAGCAGCGCCGCCGCCGCTCTCAGGGGCCAGCCTCTCACCGCCCGCCGGCCGCGCCCCCGCCGCCGGCCATCGTGCATCCCTCGACCCGGAAGATGCCCCAGATGCCGAGGTTGAAGTGGTCCGAGGGATAGGACCGGTAGAGGTAATCGCCGCATCGGGCGAAGGGTCCGCCCGCCGCCTCGATCAACACGTCGTAGTGGTTGCTCGGGCCGTGTCCCGGCCGCGACGCCTTCCATTCGCTGAGCGACTCGCTCCACCGGGGCGCGCCGCTGTGCGGCTTGTTCTCCGGCATGAACCCGGCGTCGCCGCAGAGGTTGTACTGGCCCAGCATCTGCGAGGCGAAGAGGTTCGTCTGGGTGGTCGGAGCCGGCTCGCAGAACTCGGGCGGCGTCTCGTAGGGCGTCTGCAGGTAGGTGTGGCCCGCCAGCTCGAAGACCTCGTTGGTGTTGGTGCCGCCCGGATGGAGCAGGCGGAAGCGGACCTCCTCGCCGACCTTGGCGATGAAGGTGGGCGTCTCCGGCGTGAAGGGCTTCTGCTGGCAGGAGCTGGTCGAGCCTTGGAAGGACTTGGCCGCCAGCACGCAGGAGGCGTCCTGCTGGGGACAGGTCTCGCACAGCCGCGGCAGGCCCGGACTGTTGGAGTTCGCCAGGTTCAGCGGCTCGGTCGAATAGTTCACCAGGTCGAAAGCGACGCCCTGCGGGTTGATCGTCGTCGCCGTGGTCGACAGGTTGGTGTCATCGGGAGTGAAGACCACGAATTCGTGGAAGGTGCGCTGCCGGTTGTAGGCATCGCGGTACTGGACGTAGGCCCGGACGCCGGCGGCAGGGTCCCAGGTTGCGCCCTTGGGCTCGATGACCAGCCCCCCGAAGAGGCCGTGCAGCGCCTGGTTGAGCGGATCGGGAGGCATCAGGTTGGCGGCACCGAACTCGATCGGGATGTAGGCAGTCGTCACCGAGTAGTCCTTGCCGACGACGCCTGGGTCGATGTGACCGGCATACCAGGTGTAGCTCACCCAGCTCCCCGGGGCGGCGGTCTGCGGCGGATTGAACCCGGCGTTGGTGCCGTCGCTGAACCGGGGATCGTAGGTGACGAGCTGCGGCCGTAACCCGACCTCGAGCGAGATGTTCGAGAGGTAGTCGGCGTTGCTGCCGAGCAGCGCGTTGCTCTGGCCCGAGGAGACCCCGTTGCCGATCAGCGGCTTGCAGGTCAACGACTGACAGGGTTTGGCCTGGCTGCAGGCCTGCGTGGGGTCGTTGGTGCAGAAGCCGTTCTTGCACAGCGGCACACAGGTGTTGGGCTGGGTGCAGGCCTGCGTGGGATCGTTGGTGCAATAGCCGTTCTTGCACAGCACCGGCGGGCACACCTCGGCCAGGTTGTTCGGCGTGCAGGCGGTAGCCACGGCGTTCGAGCAATAGCCGTAGAGCAGGCAGGTTCCTGGGCCGTAGTCCGACTGGCAACCGCTGCCGTAGGTGCAGTTCTGGGCCGTGAAGTTGGCCGCCGAAGAGCAGAAGGCCTTGTCGGGACCGGGCAGCCCGTTGTAGAGCTTGACGTAGATGCAATCGCCGGCGTTGGCGCGCAGCACCATGGGGTCCGGCTGCTTGCCCTTGAAGTGACAGGTCGAATAGTCGCCGGCCTTGGTGCAGTCGAGGTCCTCGGCCTTGAAGAAGAGCATCGCGCCGGCGTCTTCGAGGAGCAGGGCCTGGTTGTAGACCAGCGGCCCGCCAAGCGCCTGCTGCGCGGTCAAGGCCACCACGTTGTAATCGCGGCGGGGGGCATCCGCCGGGCAGACGGCGACCGGCGCGAAGTGGTGGCCGGGGCGGACGTCGTTCTGCGGCAGCGGGAAGAGGTCCGGCCGCGGTTCGGCATAGGCGCGGACCAGTCCCCAGCTCCCCGCGGCCTGCTCGGTGGCCGCGGCGCCCGGCTGGTAGACGGCGTCCAGCCAGGGTTTCCACGGCGACGCGGCGGCCTCGCCGGCCGGCGGCGGGTTGAACAGCGGCAGCAGCTTGAGCAGCAGGTTGTAGTGCTCAGAGATGCCCATCACCTGGCTGTTGCGCCAGCCGGAGTCGACATAGGAGGGCTGGTTCAGCCAGTTGAGGCCGTGGATGGTGAAGTTGTGCGGGTTGATGTGGGCGCCGATCAGCACCCGTACCTGCACGTCGTCGCCGGCGTAGCCGCGCAGCAGCGGCGTGAAGGGATCGGTGGCCTCGACGCCGGCGGTGAGCGGCGGATACGGAGTGCTGGTGTCGAGGGCGAGACAGGTGGCGGCCGGAGCTGCGCAGAGCGTCCGGTTGTCGCCGGTGCAGAGGGCATAGTTGTCGCTGCAGAAGCCGGCCTCCTGGCAGCCTCCCGGAGTGCCCGGAGCGCAGTCGGAGTCGCCGGCGCAGACCTGGGTGAGGTCGAGCTTGCAGCGTAGGCCGCGCGGATTGGGCCGGTTGACGCACGCATCGGAGGGGCCGCAGTCGGCGTCCTGGCTGCACACCTTGCGGTTGTTGGACTGGCAGAACCGCAGCGAGCTGTAGGCGAAGGCGAGGTCGCCACGCGAGCCGGCCAGCGGCACGCCCCCGGACTGCAGGGCTCCCTGGGAGGCCGCCGGGGCGCCTGCCGAGTCGATCCGCGGATACAGCGGCTCGTCGCGATAGTTGTACGAGAAGCTGTTGGTCGCGTTCTGGAAGGTGATCGCCTCGAGGCCGTTCTTCTTCTGGTCGAGAGGGTCTCCCGGCCCGTTGCCGCCGCTCTGCCAGTTCGCCCACGGAATGCCCGGGATGAAGTTGCACGCCTCGGGCTGGCCGCCCGAGAACTGGTGGTCGTAGCAGCCGCTGAGGTCCTTGGGCGTGCAGGCGACCAGGTTCGGATGCGCCGGGTTGCCGGGGTTCTCGCCGAATCTGCATTGGGCGCCGCTGCCGCACTGCGTGACGATCGGGTCGGTCAAGCCATTGGGCCCCTCCACGCCGATCTGGCACAGCTTGCTCGGGTCGTCGCTGCAGATGCCGGTGAACGAGCAGAAGCCGCAGGGCTGCGAGGGGTCGGTGCCGCAGACACCCGGCCGGGTGTAGGCGAAGGGATCGTCGCCGCGTAGCGTGAACGGCTGGTAGAGCAGGGTCGAGTCCTGGACCTCGAGCAGGAACTCGCGGAAGCTGTCGCCCGGCCGCGGCGTCTCGATCACCGCCTGCCAGCTGGTGGGGCCGCCGTCCTTGATCGTCACGCCGTTCTGGGTGGAGGTGCGCACCGAGTAGTTCTGGTTGGTCGCGGCATCGTAGCCGCCCATGATCGCGCCGCTCTCGTTCTCACGCCAGACCGAGCCCTTCGGCTCGGCGATCACGCCGGCGTAGAGGCCGCCCTGCTGGTGGGTCGAGGGCCCGAAATGGTCGTGGGTGAAGACGGTGCGGATGGTGCGGTCGTGGCTCGGCTCGCAGCTGACGTACTGCCCCTGCTTCGCCGGCGGCGGATGCGGCCCGCCCTTGGCGAGGAAGCACAGGTGGAGATCGGACTGGGTGCAGGGCTCGGCCGGGGCGTTCGAGCACCAGCCGGCGTCGGGCTGGCAGGTGCCCTTGCCCGGGCAGTGGATGCCGGCCTCCTCCTGCCCGAGGGTGCAGGGCTGGTGGAGGTCGGTCGAGCAGCGGCCGGTGTTATTGAACAGCGGGTCGTCGTACCAGCGCTGCACGGTGGCCTGGGAGCCCACCCAGGCGCCGCCGGACTCGTCCCCGCCGTAGGGCTTGGCCCCGGGACCCGGCCCGAAGAACTTGATGTACTTGGCCTTGAGGCAGCGCTGGTCGCTCTTGCCGCCCTGGCAGGGTGCTCCGGGGTCGTTCTCACCAGGCGCTTCGTAGATGCCTCCCACCTGGTTGATCGCGTCGATGCGCTCGGTCACCTCGTTCGGGCCGTAGGTGCCGTCCTCGTAGTTCCAGCCGTTCTCGGCGCCGTCGGAGGAGGTGACGTCGAACTTCACCAGGTGGATGTGCTGGCCGATGACGTCGGTCGGGGTGCGCACCTGGAAGTCGTCCTGCTGGTAGACGTTCGGCACCAGGTTGGCGAGCACGTAGGTCATGCAGTCGTAGGAGTTGGCGCGCAGGAACAGCGGCTCGGGCGGCTTCTTGCGGTCGAGGAAGTCCTTGACGTCGCCCCACAGCGAGATGATGCGCTGCTGCGGGAAGTGCCACCCCTCGCGGTTGAAGACCGCGTCGAGCTGCAGGTCGGTCGCGAGGTAGGAGCGGGTCAGCATGTTGTTCGGCCGGCCGCCCCGGCGGTCGAAGCGGATGCAGGGGTCGGCATAGGGCGCGCCGGGCTCCGGCCCCAGGCCGTTGAGGACGAAGTTGATGTGTCCGGCGGCCAGGCACTTGGCCGCGGCGGGATCGTCGCACTGCGCCAGGTCGGTCGTGGTGCAGGGGGCCTTGTTGTCGGAGCAGATGCCGGTCTTGCGGCCGTCGGGGAGCTGGGTGTCGTGGAAACGCTGGGCGTGCACCGCCATCGCCACCTTCTCGAGCTGGGTGCCGACCTCCGGCACCGCGATCGCCTGCGACTTCACGATCTCCTTGCTGAAGTCGTAGTTGACCGGCGGGTTGGGCGCCTGCCACGCCGAATTCGAGCCGTCACGCGGACCCTGCGCGGTGACGGCGCGGGGCAGGCCGCCGTCCATCGGCTCGCAGATCCCCTCGCCGAGGCCGCAGGTCTCGCCGAAGATCGGCGCCTGGTAGTCGGGCCGCTCCGGATGATGCAGCCCCTCCGCCGCGGTCGGATCGCAGATCTTGCCCGAGACGGAGCAGGCGTAGGCGAAGTCGAGCGGCGGATGGGGCGGGCGCGAGCCGCCGATGCCCGGGACGAAGAAGGGGTAGCCCGCGAAGTGTCCCTTCTGCACCTGGTCCCAGGCCTTGGACGTGGTCTGGAACTCGGAGAGGCAGACCTGGGGTCCGCCGGGCGCACCGCTCTGCAGCACGCAGTAGCGGCTCCCCATGTGCATGCAGCTTCCCGCGCCGCCGCCGCACGTCGCGTCGTCGAAGCAATTGGTCGCCGGCTTGTCTTTGCAGACGCCCTGCAGCCGCACGGCGGCGGGCATCGGCGCCATGGGCAGGGTGGGCAGCGGCACCAGGGCGACGGTGGGCGTGCCCTTCTGGATCTCGCCGTCCGGCAGGGCGCGCGGGTATTCGACGCGGTGCGTCACCGGGTTGGTGCGTGTGGCCGGTTGACCCCAGTCGTCGAGGATCGTGCCCGGCTCGAAGACGTCGTGCACGCGCCACAGCGACCACATGCCCGAAGCGAAGTGGGGGTAGAAGTGGCAGTGGAAGATGGAATCGCCCACCGTCTGGTTCACGTTGCCGCTGCCGTTGTAGACCATCTCGAGGGTGAAGGCGGAGCCCGGCCCGATCGACTGGCTGTCGAGGTAGTCGCCGTTGGGGCTGTTCGGCGTCCCCAGCCACTGCTGCGCGTGCTGGTGATGGAGATGGTGGAGGTCGGGGCCGGCGTGCAGGATGCGGAACCGCAAGTGATCGGACATGTAGCTGTGATAGACGTTCGACGGGTCGTCGGGGTAGAACGCCGTGCTCGCCTTGCAGCCCGGCTTGGCCTTGCCCGAGGAGTCCACGCAGTCGGTCGCCGGCACGTCGACGTTCATCGCCGGGTCGCCCATCGCCCAGGAGCTCAGGAAGAACTCCTCGTACTTGCAGTCGACGCAGGCCCCCAGCGGGCCGACGCCGAGGCGGTTGGCCAGCACCTCTGCCGAGAGGCCGGACATACCGTAGTTGATGCCGAAGTTGTCGTTGGCGGCGGCGAGGCTGGGCAGGTTGACGCTGTTCGCGAACGCCTGCGCCACCTGGAAGCTCTCGTGGTAGATGATGGTGTACTCGCGGAAGGGCTGGAAGCGCACCGGGTAGGCGTAGTTCGGCCGCAGCGAGGGCGGCTGCTGCTGCCAGTCGCTGGGGAACGCCTGCGGCTGCGGCGGCAACTTCGGCAGGCGCGGGTCGTGTTGGCTTGGGCCGGTAATCACGGCAGTCAGGTCGCTGTGCACCAGCTCGCCGTCCGCGCAGGCCTTCTCGTCGATCGCCTGCTTGGTCAGGCGCGCGCTGCACACCATGTTCAGGATCGGCAGGTAGGCCCGCGGGTTCCCCTTCGGATAGAGCGCCTGGTAGTCGATGACCGGCAGGGTGCCGGGAGCGCTGCGGGCGCAGTGCTGGGGATCGGCGAGGACCTTGTCGGTGCTCGCCAGGCAGAGGTCCAGCTCGGTCACCTGGCTGCGGTAGAACTCGGACTGCCAGTCCTGGTCGCCGACCGTGCCGCGGTAGGAACCGGAGCCCCACGCCGACTGGCGGTGGCTCGGCTGGACGTTCACGGCGCCGAACAGTCCCTCGGTGAGCTGGCCGCCGTCGCCGCCCAGGCTGGTTTTCGTCCAGTCGTCGGCGGTGCTGTAGAGCAGGTACGAGCCCTCGTGCTCGGCGTAGAGCCGGTAGGTCGCGCTGGAGCCGGGCGCCACCAGGCTGGAGGGGTTGTCGCCGACGTTCGAGCCGTCGTCCGCTGGTCCCTTCACCCAGTTGAGTCCCTGGACGTGCACGCCGGCCTGGCGGGTCTCGGGTTGGCCGGTGCCGGCGGGCACGGTCGTGGCCAGCAGGTTGGTGAAGTAAATCTCCAGGCAGTCCTGCTCGTTGGCGCGCAGCACCAGCGGCCGCGGGCGCTTGCCGGGGCGCAGCTTGACCTGGCCGGGCTGGCACTGCTGATAGCGGCAGCTGTTCGCGTCGGTGAAGGTCTTGGTGTCGGCCGGGAAGCCGTCGCGCGCCAGGGTGTAGATCATGCCGGCCGGGATCTGCGCTCCGAACCGGTTCATGACGATGACCCGGTCGAAGGCGATCACCCAGGCCTTGACCGTGTTCTCGGCGGTGCAGCGGGCCGCGGGTGGCGGCGAGGCCGCGGCCGGCATGGCAGGCTCCGCGGCTGCTGCCGCGGCGGCGAGGACGACGTTCAGCACGGCGAGGACCAGGAGCTTGCGGCTGAGAGCTGGGGCGCGTCGCATACCTGCCTCCCTTGAGAAGCGCTTCGCGGTGACCGGCCGCCGCATTGGCAGTGCCGCAGGCCGGGCCGGCCGGATACAGGACCACTTTAGAAAGACTATGATTAGGATAAGTCTACCGCTACTCTAGCGCAAGACCCTGACGCCGCGCGCGGCGCCGGGCGGGGCGCGCCGGAGACGCCGGAGACGCCGGAGACGCCGGAGAGTAGAGGAAGGCGAAGCGCCGCAGCTGCTCGGCGCGGTCCCGCGCCGCCGCCAGGTGCTCCTCGATCAGCTCCTCGCCGTACCCCCTGCCGGCGAGGAGCCGGCGCACCGCCGCGGCGAAGGCGGGCTCGAGCTCCCCGCCGCGCGGCGTCGCGACGAGCAGGCGGGCGACGTCGTCCCAGTCGCCGAGGCGCCGCACGAACCGCGGGTGGAAGAGCGCTGCCAGCCGCGGGTCGCTACGCACCGCCGCCTGCGTCCGGCGGTAGGCCCGCGCCAGCTCGCGGCGCAGGTCCGTCTTGGCGCGGCGCGCGCCGGCGCGGTCGATGCGGTAGATGCGGCCCAGGAGCTCCGCCACGCCGATCGGCTGGTAGGGCACCTTCGGCCGCACCCTCCGCCAGGCGTAGGTCTCGTCGATCTCCATGGCGGGAAGCGCCCGGGAGGGGCGGAAGGCCTCCTCCCGGTCCTCGGGCAGGGTCAGCCCGTCGTGGTCCATGAAGACGATCCGCACCTGCCAGCGGCCGCCCTCCCAGCAGCTCCGCAGGCCCACGTTCCGGGACACGAACGACTCGCCGTGCGAGTAGCCGCGGACCGCCAGGAGCGTGCCCCAGAGGCGGCCGAGCTCGCGCATCAGGGCGCCGTAGATGCGGTCGGCGCGCGCCCGGTTGGCGGGCACGGCGAAGGCCGCCGCCACGTAGGCGCGCTGGCCGCGCCAGGCCGCTCGCGGCGGCGTGTAGACACCCAGCACCTCATCGAGCATGTCGTCGGTCAGCTCGCGGCGGTGGCGGGCCCGGCGCCCGGCGCCCGCATCCGGCTCGTCGCCGTGCTCGCGCGCGACCGCCTCGGCCGCCGTCCCCATCGCCCCCGGACACAGGTAGCGCGCCACCCGGTCGAGCCGCAGGGAGCTGGTGCCGCAGAGGATCGATTGCCCGGGCGGGTAATGGTGCAGGAACTGCAACGTGAGGCCCAGCTCCGTGTCCAGCTCCGCGGTGTGCCAGCCCGGCGCCGCATGGCGGCAGGACGCCACCAGCTCGCGCATCGCCGCGCGCATCGTCCGGTAGCCGGCGCCGAAGGCCGCGGGCTGGGAGAAATAGTCGAGGACGTGCTCCTCGCCGGCGCCCGCGGGCACTTCGTAGACCGCGGTCAGGGCGAGGGTCGTCCCGAACGGCGCCTCGGCGGCGTGCGCCCGGCGGTAGATGACGGCGAGCCGCGAGGACTGGTCGGCGTCGCGCCGGAGCGAGGGCAGCATGCTGCCGCCGGCAAAGCGATGGGTGAACGGCAGGCTCTCGCCGTCGCGGCGGACGATCACGTCCCAGAGGCGCGGCCCGCGGCAGCCCGACCGCTTGATCTCGAGCTCCAGGCAGCTGCCCGGCGGCCGGACGGCCAGCGCCACGGTCGCGGGCGGCTGCGCGACCAGGGCGTTGAGCCGCGAGTCGGTGCCGCCGGCCACCCAGAAGACCAGCGACGGCTCGCGGAGGGCCCGGGCGATGGCAGCTTCGTACCGCGGCAGGCGGGAGAGCGCCCGCTCGGCCTCCGCCGCGGCGAGCGGTCCTGCCATCCAGAGGGGCGACTCCACGCCGCGCGACAGCCGCACCTGGCCGGCGATCCGCTCGACCACCGCGGACGGCGAGAAGAGATAGCGCGCGAGCGGCAGCCGGCTCTCGTGGCGGGCGGCGGCCGCGAAGGCGCGCCACGCCGCCGGCGAGTTGGCGGCGCCGCGCAGATCGCGGAACCACCGCCGGCCCCGCGCCAGCCAGGCCCGGAGCTCGCGGACGAAGCCGCGCGGCTCGGTGGTGGTGAAGCCTTCCGCGAGCAGCCAGCGGGCGAGCGGGCGGTCCGGTCCCGGCTTCAGGCCGAGGCGCACGAACAGGGCGTCGTGCGCCGCCAGGTCGTGCGGTGGGATGAGCAGCACCTGGCGGTGGAGCATGAGCGCCGCGAGCCGGCGTTCCTCCCATGAGGCGACCGCGGCGCCGCCGCGGCCCGCCGCGCAGTCGATCAGCTCAGCGGCGAGCCGCGGCTCGAAGCCGCGGGCGGCGAGGAAGCGGTCGCGCAACACCCGCAGGCCGGACAGGCCGGGCTCGGCGGGCTCGGCGGGCTCCCCGTGGCCCACCTCCAGGGGGCGACTAATACTTCTTCTTCTTGCCGCCGCCACCACCGAGCGCCAGGTTGAGCGCGAACAGCAGGTCCTGCGCCACCCCCAGCGGGAGCACCAGCGTCACGGTCCGCGGCGCACCGCCGCCGGACCCCAATCTCACCTGCACGTTACCGCTAGGCATTGACACCTCCCTTGCTCTCGTGCCTGCTTTCGTGCCTGCCGGTGCATGCACGGGGACCCGAGGGGCTTCCGTGACGGGCGGCAGCAGTAATGTTTCTAAACTAACAGGAACTGTCTCATAGCGAGCGCTGCTCTGTCGAGCCATGGGCAGGTCGCCTGCGTCGTCTGCGCCGCCGGGCCGGGGACCCGGCCGGGGGGCCGGGCGTCGCCGCCGGCTCGGGATAACGGGCATGGAGCCGCTGGTAGAGCGCCTGCGGCGGATAGCACGGCTCCTTGCTCCAGCCGTTCCAGCGCCAGATCTCGTGCCAGAGGTGGACGGCGTACGCGGCGGCGGGCAGCTTGACCGGGCCCCGGAGGTCCTCCGCCCGCCACCAGTCGACCGGGCAGAACGCTTCGGGGGGTTGGACGCAGGCGTCGAGCGCCCGCTCGCGGACCACCCGGCCGAGGAGCGCCGGACCGGTGGCGCCCCAGACGGTGGCCCGGTTCTCGTCGCGCCGCGCGCGCTCCCAGCAATCGGCGCACAGCTCGTCGCCGGGCGGGACCTTGAGGACGCAGCTGGTGTACAGCACGCCTCCCTGCCTGCCCCGCTCGGCGGCGAAGACGCGCTCGGCGGCGAAGTCGAAGGGCCGCAGGCATACGACGTCGGTGTCGGCCCACCAGCCGCCGCGCTGGTGCAGCAGCCGGTAGCGGAAGAGGTTCGAGAAGGCGGCCACGCTGCCGCCGGCCGCGTCGCTGTAGCGGAAGACGTCGCTCGCCGGCAGCACCTCCGCGGCGGGCCGCAGCTCGGCTCCGGCAGGGAGGTTCGGCACCTCGTCGTAGCTGTAGAGGTGGTAGGGGTGGCCGTTGGCGAGGAAGGAACGCAGCGACAGCTGCTCCATGGCGGTCAGCGGCCCATCCACCCACAGCCCCTGGATCGGTGGCAGCGGCGGCATGGTCAGCGCTCCCCGGAGGCGGCGGCAGCCGCGGGCGCGGATGGACGGCCCGGAACACCCCACAGCTCGAGGCCGGCGAAGGCGGCCGGGCCATGCCGCTGCCAGAGCCGGTGGCACTCCGACTCGTGCCAGGGCTCGCCGTCGAGCGCCACCTCGCCGCGCCAGGCGCGGTAGGGCTCCCACCACTCCGGGGCCACCGCGCTGGTGCGAAGCCCGCCCTCGTCGAGGTCGCAGGCGTACCACTGGTTGAGCTGGGCGGCGGTGCGCAAGCCCGGGTAGCGCACCGTCTCCTGCATCTTGTACCAGGCCGTCTTCACCCGCAGGCGGCGCCAGTTGGCGAAGGCGAGGTGGAAGACGCCGCCGTCCGCCTTGTCCTGACCGATCCGGCGAGAGCCGCTCAGACCCTTGACGCGCCGCGAGTGGATGTCGAAGTCGCCATGGTTGTTGCGGTAGTGGACGGCGGGATGATCGCGCCAGCCGAGCATCATCCAGCAGTCGGTCGCCACCTCGCTCTCGTCGTCGCGGTAGCGGTCGAGGCCGCGCCACAGCGACAGCCAGGGCAGCCACAGGGTCTCGCCCGCGGCGAGCGCGGCGAAGCTGCCGCGGATCCCGGGCAGGAGGTTGCCGGTCAAGGCCTCGTCGGCGTCGAGAGCGCAGAGGTGGGTGGCGCCGCGGCCGCGGGCGGCGGCCAGCAGGCGGTTGCGGATCGACGTCTCGCGCCACGTCGCGTCGCTCTCGGCGAGGCGGTGGACCCTGCCGGGGTGCTCCGCGGCGATGCTCGCGAGCAACTCCGGCGTGCCGTCGCCCGAGCCGTGATCGAGCACCACCACCTCGTCGAGGAACAGCAGGGCGGCGCGCAGCGACAGCCCCAGCACCCAGTCCTCGTTACGCACCGGCATCATGCCGACCAGCTTCATGCGGGCGCCTCCGCTCCCTCGTGTAAGATCGAATTTTACATGATCCCTCGACTCGATCCAGGACCAGCGGCCCCGGCGCCGGCGCCCGCGCGGATGAGTGCCATCCGTTGCGAGGTCGTGACCGATCTCGGCGCCGTCGAGGCCATGGCGCCGCGGTGGGAGGCGCTGCTCGAGCGCTCGCGCTGCAACCGCGCGTTCAGCTCGCCCCGGTGGTTCCTGGCGAGCTGCCAGGTCAGGTCCGAGCGGCGGCCCTACCTCGTCGTCGCCTGGCGCGGCAGGGAGCTTGCCGGGGTTCTCCCCCTGTGGGTGGACGCGGCGAGCCGCACCGCCGAGTTCGGCGCGCTGCTGTCCGACTACAACGACATCGTCGCCGATCCCGCCGCTCCGGAGGTCGCGGCGGCTCTCCTCGCCTTCGCCGGCCGCGCGCCGCATCCCTTCGCGCGGGTGGTGCTGCGCCGACTGCGGGTCGACTCCAGCTGCCTGCGGGCGCTTCCCGGGCTGGCTCCAGGGGTCGGCAGGCACCTGCTCGACAGCCGCGTCTGCCCCTATGCGCGGCTGCCGCCTAGCTTCGCCGAGTACCTGCGCGGGCGCGGCGAGCGGTTCCGCAAGGGCCTGCGCAACGGGGCCAACCGGGCGGCGCGGCAGGGCGCCGCCGTGCGCGAGCTGACGCCGGCGGAGCTGCCCGGCGGGGCGCTGCCCGACGCCTTCCTGCGCCTGCACGACGCGCGCTTCGGCGGCAGGAGCTGCTTCGACGCCCCGGTCCACCGGCGGCTGGCGGCGGCCGTGCTGCCGCCGCTCTTCGCCGCCGGTCGCCTCAAGGTCTTCGGCCTGCTGCGCGGCACGGAGCTGCTCGGCATCGACGTCTGCCCGCTCGCCCCGGACAGCCTGTGCGTCTGGAATGGCGGCTTCGCCCGCGAGGCGGCCGCCTGGTCGGCGGGCAAGCTCCTGATCGCGGCCGAGATCGCCTGCGGC
>DATNKH010000889.1:0-5553 GCA_035603475.1 Thermoanaerobaculia bacterium | reverse complement strand
CCGATCTCGCGGTCGAACGCCTGGTAGACCCGCCCCATGCCGCCGCGGCCCAGCTCGGCGAGGATCTCGTAGCGCTCCGCGAGCAGCTGGCCGACGGCGAGCTGCGGTTGGGCCGAGAGGCGGGCAGCGGGAGCGCCGGGGCCGCCGCCGCCCGGGCCCGGGGCGCCCCCGGGCGCTCGCGGCGGACCGTCGTAGCGGGTGGTGCCGAGCGCCGAGCCGCCGGCGCCCGGCGGTAGGTGCGCGGCGCCGGGCGCGCCGGAGACTGCCGCCACCGCCGCCGCCGCCGCCGCCGACGCCGCCGAGGCTGCCATCGCCGCCACCGCCGAGGCGGCCGCGACGGTCGCCTTGCCCTCGCGCAGGCTGTGCAGGCGCGAGGTGGCCTCGGCGTGGGCCGGCTCGACGGCCAGCAGCTGGCGGTAACACGACTCGGCCTGCGCGGTGTCGCCGAGCTCCTCGAGCACTCGGCCCTCGAGCAGCATGCGCTGCCGGAAGGCGGCCATGGCTGCGGGCGATGCGGGCGATGCGGGCGAGGCGGGCGAGCCGTCGCCGGCCGAGGCAGGCGGCAGGGCGCGCAGCCGGCGGAGCGCATCGTCCCGCAGCCCCTGCTCGAGCAGCAGCGGCACGAGCAACAGCGTGCCGGCCTCGAGGTCGGCGCTGGTCGCCGGGATGGCGAGCAGGAGCTTGGCGGCGGCGGCCTTGTCCCCGGCGCCGCCCATCGCCAGCAGCTCTCCCGCCGCCGCCACCGTCTGCCCCGCCTTCAGGTACTGCTCGGATGCCGCCGCGCGGTCGCCGGCCTTGGTATAGGAGGCGGCGGAGAGGTGCGGCTTGCCGGCGGCCGCGAAGCAGCGCCCGGCGTCGCGCGTGCGGCCAGCCCGCAGATAGGCGTGGGCGGCGCGGTCCGGATCCTGGGCGGCCTCCCAGCGCGAGCCGGCGCGGCCCCAATCTCCGCCGGCCTCGTAGGCCTCCGCCGCCTCGCGAGACAGCCCCAGGGTGGCGAGGAGGTGGGCCGCGGTGGCCGGCTGGCCGGCGCGCAGGTAGACCTCGGCCGCCAGCCGGCGGTCGATGCCGGGCTGGCTGCCCAGCAGGCGCAACGCCTCGTCGAGCTCCCCCGAGGCCAGGTACGCGTTGACCGCCTGCTCGTGCTGGCCGGCCTGCTCGAGCAGCCTGCCGGTCTGCGCGGTCGGCGCCGCCTCGCGCAGCAGCGAGGCGCTCTCGGCGCGCTTGCCGAGGCGGCGCAGCAGCTCGGCGCGACGGAGGTCGATCCGCTGCAGCGCCTGGTCTGCATGGCCGGCCTGGGGCTCCCCGCGGCGGCCGCGGCCGCTCTCGCGCAGGCGGTCGGACTCGAGCTTCAGCACGCGCAGCTCGTCCTCGGCCAACCCGGCGCGGGAGTAGTAGAGCGCCGCGTCGCCGAACAGGCGGCCGCGCTCGTAGAGGCGGGCGGCGCGCGCCGGCTGCTGCAGCTTGAGCGCCGCCTCCGCGGCCTGGCGCCAAGCGCGGGCCAGCTCGAACAGCTCGACCGCCTCGCGGTGGTGGCCCTTGACCGCCAGCAGCTCGGCGGCCTGCTGGGCGCCGGCCGCGGCGTAGCCGTCGGGCACGTCGCCGAGGGTGGCGCGCAGGGCCGCCTCGACCGCCAGGCGCTCGTCGCCGATCTCCGCCGCCAACCGCGCCGCGCGCTCGAAGTCGCCGGCCCGCATGTAGAGCTGCGCCGCCTTGTCCTTGCGGCCCGCGGCCATCTGCTGCTCGGCGAGCGCGCGGTGGTCGCGGGTGAGCAACGCCAAGAGCTTCGCCTTCGCCATGTCGGCCACTCCCACCGCAGGGATGTCGATTTCGACAATAGTATAGCGCTCTTGCTCGGTGGTAGCCGGGCATGACCGGTACCCACGACCGGTAACCGCGTTCGGGAGCAACGCGGCAGTGGTAAGATGATGGAAGTGAGCGGCCACCAGCCGCGGCCGAAAGGAAGCACGATGCGGACGAGCTCAGCTGTGTTGGCGATCCTGCTTGGAGTGCTGCCGGGGGCGCCGCTGCTGGGCGACGACGTCTACCTCAAGAACGGCCGCTCGTTCGAGAACGTGGTCGCCGAGGTCGGCGACGAACAGGTGCGGGTGCACATGCCCGGCGGCGTCGTCAGCCTGCCGCGCAGCGCCGTCGACCGGGTCGAGAAGTCGGACTCGAGCTTCGCCGAGTACTCGCGGCGCAAGCAGGATCTCGAGAGCCGCGCCCGTGGCCCGCGGCCGCCGGGTGCCGGCGACTGGCTCGAGCTGGCACGCTGGGCCCGCCTGAACAACCTGCCGCAGGCCGCGCGCGAGGCGGCGCTGAAGGCCGCCGTGATCAATCCTCGCGAGGCGGGCCTCGCGGGTCTGCTGCGCGGCTTCGGTTATGTCTACGAGGAGTCGCTCGACCGCTGGATTCCCTACGACGATGCGATGCGGCTGCACGGGATGGTCCAGGAGGGCGGGACCTGGGTGAGCCGCGAAGAGCATGCGGCACGGCTGCTGGCGGAGAGGGACCAGAGGGAGCAGCAGGCAGCGCGCGGGGCGGCCGCCGCGGCGGCGGCGCGCGACGAGGCGGCCGCCGCGATGCTGCAAGCCCAGGCCGCGCTCGCCCAGCAGGGCGCGGTCGACAACGGTTATGGCGGCGGCATGACGCTGGGCGGCTTCTATGGCGGCTACGGCGGCTACTGGCCCTTTGGCGGCGCTTCGGTCTTCGGCGTGCCCGGCTTCGGCGTCGCCCGCCGCGGCTTCGGCGAGCGCGGGTTCCACGAGCACCACCGCGGCGGCGCGGGCGGCCCAGGCAACCGGGCTCGCGGGACGGTGTTCGGGGTGCCGCGGGCGCAGACCAGCTTCCGAGCGTCCGCGGGGACCTCTGCGCGAGGGATGCGGGCGGCGGGTCGCCGCTAGGTCCCGCCAGACGCCGCTCGACGCCGGTAGCTCCTTCTCGACCCGCTCGATCCTCCCCGGGCATCCTGCCGATCGCGTCGATCGCCGATGACTCCTGCCATCGAGGTCAAGGATCTCCGTAAGACCTATGCCGGCGGCCCCCGCGGCGCTCGCCGGGTGGTGGCGCTCGACGGAGTGTCGTTCGCCGTCGCGCCGGGAGAGGTCTTCGCGCTGCTCGGCCCGAACGGGGCGGGCAAGTCCTCGACGGTCCGCATCCTCGCCACGCTGTCGGCACCGTCGGGCGGGTCGGCCCAGGTCTGCGGCATCGACGTGGCCGAGCGGCCGCGGGAGGTGCGGCTGCGGATCGGCTACGTGGCGCAGGCATCGGGAGTCGATCCGACCGCCACCGGGCGCGAGAACCTGACGCTGCAAGGGCAGCTCTACCGCCTCCCGGCGGCGGCCCTGCGCGCCCGCGTCGACGAGCTGCTCGGGCTGTTCGACCTGCGCGGCGCGGCGGACCGCGCCGCGATCACCTACTCGGGCGGCATGAAGCGGCGCCTCGACGTCGCCATGGGCCTGGTGCATCGGCCGGAGGTGCTCTTCCTCGACGAACCGACCACCGGCCTCGACCCGGAGAGCCGGACGGTGATGTGGGAAGAGGTGCGCGGCCTGGCGCGGCAGGGGCTGACGTTGCTGCTGACCACCCACTACCTCGAGGAGGCCGACCAGCTGGCACAGCGGCTGGCGATCCTCGACGGCGGCCGAGTGGTGGCGGAGGGGACGCCGGAGGCGCTCAAGGCCAGGCTGCGCGGCGACCGCGTCTCGGTCGAGCTGGCGGACCGCGGCCAGGTGGCGGCGGCACGGCAGGTACTGGCCGGTCTCGACGAGGTGGCGGCGGTGCTGGTCGACGGCACCACCCTATACGCGCAGGTGGCGCACAGCGCCAGCGCCCTGCCGTCGCTGCTCGCCGCGCTCGATCGCGCCGGGCTGGCGGTGGCGCAGGTGGCGCTCAGCCGGCCGTCGCTCGACGACGTCTATCTCGACGCCACCGGCCATGCCTATCGCAGCGAGGGCGCCGGTAACGGCGACCGGTCCGGCGGCGCCGGCAAGGCCGCCGCGGCGGCGGCAGCGACGCCGGGAGCGGGCTGATGGCAGCCGTCGCCGATCTCTGGCACCTGTTCGTGCGCCTGGTGCGCGCCAACGTGCGCATGCCGGTGTTCGTGATCATCTCGATCGTGCAGCCCGTGCTGTGGGTGCTGCTGTTCGGGCAGCTCTTCCGGTCGGTCGCGGCCCTGCCCGGCTTCGGCGCCCGCTCGTACGTGCAGTTCCTGGCGCCCGGGATCGCCATCATGACGGCGCTGTTCGGCGCCGCCTACTCGGGGATGGGGATGCTCGCCGACATCGACCGCGGCGTCCTCGACCGCCTGCTCGCCACGCCGGTGGCGCGCGGCGCCCTGCTCGCCGCCCGCATCCTGTACTCGGCCGTGCAGGTGGCGGTGCAGTCGGCGATCATCCTGCTGGTCTCGGCGGCGATCGGCGCGCGCCCGCACGGCGGGGCCGCCGGGGTGGCGCTGGTGCTGCTGGTCGCGGCGCTCCTGGGCGCCGCTTTCGGCGCGGTCTCGAACGCCCTGGCGCTGCTCACCCGCCGCCAGGAGCTGGTGATCGCGGTGATGAACTTCATCGTGCTGCCGTCGACCTTCCTGTCGAGCATGATGATGTCCGGCAACCTGATGCCGGCCTGGATCCGCTCCGCGGCCATGTTCAACCCGGTGAACTGGGCGGTGGTGGCAGCCCGCGGCAGCTTCGAGGGCAACTGGGCGCTGCTGCCGCGCAACCTCGGCCTGCTCGCCGCCTTCGCCCTCGTCGCTGCCTGGCTCGCCACGCGGAGCTTCGACCGCTACCGGCGGGCCGGGTAGCGGGCCCGGCCCTTCGCACAGGCGTGGTACGGCTGGCGCGGGCCTCGCCAGGAACAGTCTATGCTCTGCCTACCTGATTGTCTTCTTGGAACGCTTTGACCTGCCAAGTGCAACATCTTTCTCCCACGCGACCAATTGTTCCCGCATCGATTTCGCCTTGCTTCGTGGGTCCACGTGGAAAGGTACGTCGCTCCACGATACCTCGACCTCGACAGTCACCGCCTCGTGAATCGGCTGGCGCACCAGCACCGGTGATGGTCCCTTCTGGTTCAGGTCGATTTGCGTCAGCTCCCGTGGAATTGTCACAGGAATTACTGTCGTTTCATGTGGATCGACCGCGGCGAACCGCGGGTGGACTTGCGTAGCACCGGTCGCACTCGCCACCTCGCGATCCCTAAGCAGGAGTCTCAGGACCTGCTTAATGCTGTCGTATTGCATCCCGCGAACAGTGGCATAGGCATGCAAAGTCCTGGCGGAGGTATTACGCACCTCAATGTTCACCTTCAAGTTTGTGCCATCATCGCTGGCCTCGACCCTGCTGATTTCCAATCCGTTACTCATCAAGATTCTCCTTCGTGACAAATCCAGCATTGGCGAGGATTGTAAATACTCTCTCTCGCTTGCCGACCTGATCCACCAACCGTTGCGCAAAGAGAGTACGCGCCCCGTCGTCGCGAAGGAGCGTGGTTCTCAAGAACTGAAGCTCCTGTACCAGCGTGTATTCCGACAGCGTGCCCCAGATCTCGGTGAGGGGCATC
>DATNKH010000888.1:0-9491 GCA_035603475.1 Thermoanaerobaculia bacterium | reverse complement strand
CGACCGCCTGACCACCGCGGCGCGCCGCATCCTGGCGAGCTTCCCCGAGATCAAGACGGTGGTGTCGCAGCTCGGCCGGCCGGACGACGGCACCGACATCAACGGCTTCGACACCGTGGAGATCTTCGCCGACCTGGTCCCGCGCCAGCGCTGGACGACGGCGCGCGACCGCGACGGGCTCTCCGATGCCATCCGGGCGCGGCTCGAGCGCATCCCGGGCACCGAGCTGACGGTGTCGCAGGTGATCGAGGACAACGTCAACGAGGCGGTGTCGGGGGTGAAGTCGGAGCTGTCGGTGAAGATCTTCGGCCACGACCCGGTGAAGCTGCAGGCGCTCGCCGACCAGGCGGCGGCGGCGCTGGCGAAGGTGCCGGGGGCGGCGGACGTGGCTGCCGAGCGGCTGGCCGGGCAGCCGCAGGTGCAGATCGTCGTCGACCGCCAGGCGGTGGCGCGCTCGGGGCTCACCGTCGACGACGTGCAGTCGGTGATCGAGACGGCGCTGGGCGGCGGCGCGGCGAGCCGCGTGCTCGAAGGCGAGCGGACGTTCGACCTGGTGGTCAAGATGTCGCCGCTGGCGGTCTCGGACCTGGACGCGATCCGCGCGCTGCCGGTGGTCGGGCCGAACGGCGAGAAGTTCACCCTCGGGTCGCTGGCGAAGGTCGACGTGGCGCCCGGCTTCGCGCGCATCTACCGCGAGGAGAACGCGCGGCGCATCGCGGTCAAGCTGTCGGTCTCGGGGCGCGACCTGGGATCGCTGGTGGACGAGGGGCAGCGCAAGGTGGCCGCGGCGGTGCGGCTGCCGCCGGGCTACCGCATGGTCTGGACCGGTGCGTTCGAGAACCAGCAGCGGGCGGTCAAGCGGCTGCTGCTGATCGTGCCGCTGACCCTGATCGCGATCTTCTTCCTGCTGTTCCTGGCGTTCAACTCGGCGCGGATGTCGCTGCTGATCCTGCTCGACATCCCGTTCGCGGCGGTCGGCGGGGTGCTGGCGCTGTGGCTCGCCGGCCTGTCGCTGTCGGTGGCCTCGCTGGTCGGCTTCATTGCACTTTTCGGCGTCGCCGTGCAGAACGGGGTGCTGATGATCGAGCGCATCCGCGAGCTGCGCGGGCGCGGGCTCCCGGAGGCGCAGGCCATCCGCGAGGGGGCGGAGAGCAGGATGCGCCCGGTGCTGATGACGGCGCTGATGGCCAGCCTCGGCCTGCTGCCGGCGGCGCTGTCGCAGGCGGTCGGGGCCGAGACGGCGCGGCCGTTCGCGATGGTGATCGTGGGCGGGCTGGTCACCGCGACGGCGATCACGCTGTTCGTGCTGCCGCTGCTGTACAGCTACTTCGAGAAGGAGCCGCCGGCGGCGGAGGCGGCTGCGGAGTCGGCTGGGACCCTCCACGGCATCGGGACCGACTGAGAGCGCCTGGGTCCGGGTCGCGAGCGTCGGACTCTCCTCCCGCCGCTCACGACCCGGACCACAGGGTCGATTCCATGTCATGTCAACTAATTGTTTACAAGGCATCTCGTTTGCAAAAGTGGCGGCGCAGCCATGCATGCCGCCTATGGAGCTGTGCATGCGTGGCTAAGGGAACCTATGTACGGTTCGGACGTGCAACTGTCCCAGACGTTGAAAGGATTACCAGATGCAACTGCAGACACATCCCGGTTCATTCTCCATCCTTGCATCGCTCGGCCGCGCCGCCCTGGTGGCGGTGGCCGGCCTGGTGCTCGCGCCCTGGCTCGTCGGCGCGGGCGCCGGCGCCGCCGCGCAGACCACGAGCACGCTCACCGCCGAGACCGGCAACAACACCTCGGCGTCGAGCTTCCCCCAGCACGACAACGGCAACGTCGTCGCCGGCAACGTGAGCAAGCTCGACACGCACACCCTGCTCTATCCAGGAGCGACCACCTCCGTCTATGCCCACTTCCAGCCCTGGTTCTGCATACCGGGGTCGGGCTCTCCCGTCCAGCGCTGCCACGGCCACATCCTGACCGGCTACAACTCGAACGACGCCACCACGGTCAAGAACCAGGTCACCGACATGATCTCGCGCGGCATCCAGGGAGTGATCATCGACTGGTACGGCTCCGGGGCGGCGATCGAGAACGGCACCTCGCTCAAGATCATGGCCGAGGGGCAGTCGCGCAGCCCGGTCTTCCAGTTCGCCATC
The DNA here is from genome assembly GCA_035603475.1 of Thermoanaerobaculia bacterium. Taxonomy (GTDB): domain Bacteria; phylum Acidobacteriota; class Thermoanaerobaculia; order Multivoradales; family UBA5704; genus JASLEW01. Next base: position 7,335 of record DATNKH010000888.1, on the reverse strand, counting down.
ATGGAGGACAAGGGCGCCGCGCAGAATTGCATGAACGCCACCGGCCAGAGCGAGACGCAGTGCGTGATCAGCGATCTCAACTACGTCGCCTCCACCTACTATCCCTCGCCGGCGTACATGCAGAAGGGCGGGCGGCCGGTGGTGTTCTTCTTCATCGATCCCAGCGATCCGGTCGACTGGAACCAGGTCCGCGCGGGCGTCTCGGGGAACCCGCTGTTCATCTTCCAGGACAACTTCAACCACACCCAGGCCGACGGCGCCTTCTCCTGGGTGCACCCCGAGCTGTCCAACAACGCCAGCTATCTCGACGGCTTCTACACCAACGCCAGGTCCGCGAGCGGCAAGCATCCCTTCGGCTCGAGCAGCAAGGGATTCAACGACAAGTACGCGAGCTGGGGGTCCAATCGCTTCCTCGACCAGCAGTGCGGCACCACCTGGCTGCAGCTCGCCGCGCAGGTGAGCGCCTCCGGCTATAGCTCGAGTAACCAGCTCGAGAACTTCCAGCTCGTCACCTGGAACGACTACGACGAGGGGACCGAGATCGAGAGCGGCATCGACAACTGCCTGTCGATCTCGGCGTCGGTCAGCGGCAACACGCTGTCGTGGACCTTGTCGGGCAGCGGCCAGGAGAGCACCATCGACCGTTACCGCGTCTGGAGCACGCCGGCTTCCGACGGCCAGAACCTGACCCTGCAGCGGGAGATCACCGCCGGCGGCTCGCACTCTCTCGACCTCACGACGCTGGCGCTGACCTCCGGGACCGCCTACACGATCTACGTGCAGGCGGTGGGCAAGCCCACCATCCTGAACCACATGGCGAACGGCGTCAGCTACACCGCCTCCGGCGGCCCCTCGCGCAGCGTCACGATCACCAGCCCGGCCGACGGCAGCGCCTCGACCTCGCCGGTGCACGTCGTCGCCAGCGAGAGCACCGGCACCTCGACCGACATGCAGATCTATCTCGACGGCAGCCTGGTCTTCGATCAGCCGAACGTGCACGCCATCGACACCCAGGTGACCGCCGCGGTGGGCTCGCACGCGATCGCGGTCAAGGCCTGGTATGCCGACGGCACCGACGTCTTGTCGACCGTCAACGTGACCGTCAACTCCGGCGGCACGCGCGGCGTCACGGTCACCAGCCCGGCCGCCGGCGGCTCCTACGGCTCTCCGGTGAGCGTCGCCGGTTCCGAGAACTCCGGCACGGCCGTCGACATGCAGATCTATCTCGACGGTGGCCTGGTCTACGATCGTCCGGGCGTGCAATCGATCGCCGCCCAGATCGCCATGGGTGCGGGTGCGCATCAAGTTACGGTCAAAGCCTGGTACGCCGACGGCTCGGACCTCTTCACCACGGTCTCCTTCACCGTCACCAGCGGCAGCGGGCGCGGCGTCACCGTGACCAGCCCCATCTCGGGCAGCAGCTCGGCCTCGCCGGTGCAGGTCGTCGGCTACGAGAACTCCGGCACAGCGGTCGACATGCAGATCTACCTCGACGGGGGCCTGGTCTACGACCGCGCCAACGTGCAGTCGCTCGGTGCTCAGATCGCCATGGCCGCGGGATCACACAGCATCACCGTCAAGTCCTGGTACGCCGACGGCACGAGCCATCTCAATTCGGTCAACGTCACCGCGACCACCAGCAGCCCGCGCGGCGTCAGCATCACCGGTCCACTCGACGGCAGCGCCGTCAGCTCGCCGGTGCACGTGGTGGCCTATGAGGACTCAGGCAGCGCCATCGACATGCAGATCTACCTCGACGGCAACCTGGTGTTCGACCAGGCGAACATCGAGTCGATCGACACCAAGCTGAGCATGGCGAGCGGCACCCATTCCCTCGTCGTCAAGTCCTAGTATACCGGCGGCACGAACCTTTTCTCCGCGGTCAGCATCACGGTGAACTGACCGTCCTTCAATCTCCGCCCCGCCCGCCGCGCGGCCTCGCGCGGCAATGCTCCCCGCTCCCGCTGGTCGACCCGGCGAGAGCGGGGAGCTGGTTACTCTTCTTGCGTAAGTGAGGCAATTGCGTAGCCCCCACCGGGCAGGCGGAGCGCCGGTCGATTACCATTGCGGCATCATGGGCCTGAACGGGGAGGGTGCTGCCGTGTCCCGGCGCCGGCGCGGGCTCGAGGCTGCGCTGCTGCTGGCGGCGGCGGTGGTGTTCGGGGAGGTGTGCTCGCTGCCGCTCGAGCTGGCGGCGCGGGCGCGGGTGGCGGGCGCGCCGCCGGGATGGCTGCTGCCGCTCGACGATGCGTACATCTTCGTGCGCTATGCGCAGCAGGCGGCGCGCGGCAGGCCTTGGCAGTGGAACACGGGGGAGCCGTCGACCGGGGCGTCGTCGGTGCTGTGGCCTTGGCTGCTGGTGCCGCCGCACTGGGTGTCCGTGGACCTGGCGGTCTGGTCGCGGTGGTCGCGCTGGCTGGGGGTGGCAAGCCTCTGGGCGCTGGGGCTGGCGTCGGTGCGCGCGCTGCGGGCGGCGCGGGTGCCGGAGCCGTGGCCGCTGGCAGGCGGGCTCTGCCTGGTGTGGTCGGGGCCGATCGGATTCGGGGCGACCGCGGGGATGGAGAGCGCGGCCAACGCGGCACTGCTGGTGCTGGCCTGCTCGCTGTGGATGGAGAGCCTTGGCGACGGTGGCGGCGCCGATGCCGGCGATGAGGACGATGAGGGCGACGAGGGCGATGAGAGCGAGGCCCACGGCGGTGGTGGCAGCGGCGCTTCCCGGCCCTCGTGGCGCTCGGCGCGGACCTGGGCGCCGATCGTCACCGCGGCATTGCCGCTGGCACGGCCCGAGAACGGCGCCTTGACGCTGCTCGCGGCGCTGGTGCTGCTCGGCGGCAGGCGCCGGCGCCTGCCCTGGCCGCGCTGGACGGGTGCGGCGGTGCTGGTCCCTGGCATCGTGCTGGCCTGGTGCAACTGGCGGACGACGGGCATCGTCGAGCCGGCCGGCGCGCTCGCCAAGTCCTGGCTGCACGTGCCCTTCCTGCCGCTCGGGGCGCGGGTGGCGAGCTATGTCGCGGTGCTGCGCCGCGCGCTGCTGCCGGTGTACCTCGGCACCAAGCCGACGGCACTCTGGCCGCCGGTCGGCCTGCTCGCGGCGGGGACCGCGGCGGCGGCCCTCTATGCAACGGTCGCCCGCCGGCGAGCGGCCGCGCCGGCCTGGAGGAATCCGCTGGCCGCGCTGGCGCCGCTCGCGGCGGCCTGGCTGGTGCTGGCGGCGCTGGCGCCGCTGTCGATCCTGCTGCTGTGGCAGGAGATGCGCCATCACCACGCCGGCCTGGCGCTGGCCTGGTTGCTGGCCATCGCGGGCGCCGGCCTGGCGAGCGAGGCGCTGGGAGCATGGCGGCGGGAGCGCAGGGCCGCCGGGGCCTCCGGGGCTGCCGTCGCCATCGAGAAGTCAGGGGAAGGACCGCCTGCCGCGGCGGTGTCCCGCTGGCGATCGGCGCCGCTGGCGCTGCCGCTGCTGTTGATTCTGGCCTTCCCGCATTGGGCTCGCGAGTCGGCGCGGGGCGCGGTCGAGCTGTGGCGCGGGCATGGGCGGGCGGCCGCGTGGCTCGCGGCGCATGGGCGCCGGGAGACGCTGCTGCTCACCGACGCCGGGCTGCTGTCGATCGTGCATGACGGGCCGGCGATCGACGCTCTCGGGCTGTGCAGCCCGGACCTGACCGAGGCGTCTCTGCACGGACCTGGCGCGCTGGTCGAGAGCCTGGCCAGGCGGCGGCCGCTGCCGGAGATCGCCGCCGCCGAGCCGGCGCTGCTCCACCTGCCGCTGCTCGGCGAGCCCCTACTGCCGCCGGTGCCGGGACCGGCGGCGGAACCGGCGGCGCCGCCGGGTGAGATCACGGTGCTGGCGCGGGTGCGGCGCGAGCTGCTGGCGGGCACTGTCTTGGATGGTCCGGGCCTGGACTTCGCCTACCTGCCGGACGAGCGTCGCCACCGCCTGCGCTGGCACCCGCCGCCGCTGCCGCCGCACACCAGCGCCGCGCTGCTGCTGCCGGGGCCCGGCCCGGCGGACGGCGCGACGGCGCTGCAGGGATGCCGGCCGCTCTTCGGCACGGTCGAGATCGATCTGCCGCCGGGGATCGCCGAGGTGCGCCTGCGCGCCGCGCTGCTGCCGCCCGGAGGCGACGGCGAGGTGGTCGCCGCCGCCGGCGACAGCGGCGGGACCCTCGGTCCACCGCTCGCCCGCGGCCGCCTGCGGGCGGACCGCTGGTCGGAGGTGCCGATGGCGCTGCCGGCGCGCGCCTCGATGCTGTGGCTGGCGCGGCGCGGCCCAAGCGTGCCATGCCTCCAGTCGTTGCGCTACGTCGGCCGAGCAGAGTGGGGCGGTGAGCGGTGACCGGTGAGCGGTGAGAAGATGGCGGCATGAGGACGACGGCCCCCCCGCCGGTGGAGCACGAGCTCCTGCGCCTGGCGCGGGAGGTGGCGCGCGAGATGCGTCCGGGACAGGTGGAGGCGGCGCCGCAGCGGATCGACATGGGGTCGTCGCTCGAGCGCGACCTCGGGCTCGACAGCCTGGGACGGGCGGAGCTGGTGGCGCGGCTCGAGCGGGCGTTCGCGGTGCGGTTGCCGGAAGACGTGCTGGGCGGCGCCGAGACGCCGGCGGACCTGGCGCGGGCGCTGGCGGCGGCCGGCGTGGAAGGGGTGGCCGGCGCGGCGGCGACCGGGAAGGCAGCGGCCGCCGGAGCTTCGGCGGCAGAGGCGGCGGCCTTCGAGGGCCCGGCCGAGGCGGCGCCGGAGCGGACACGGTCGCTGGTCGAGGTCCTGGAGTGGCACGCCGACCGGCATCCGCGTCGGCGGCACCTGCTGTTCTACCCCGGTGACGAAGCGCCACGGGAACTGACGTACGGCGACCTGCTGCTGCGCGCGCGGCGGGTGGCGGCGGGGCTGGGGGACGCCGGCATCGAGCGCGGGCAGGCGGTGGCGCTGATGCTGCCCAGCGGCCACGACTACTTCGTGGCGTTCTTCGGCGTGCTGCTGGCCGGCGCCGTGCCGGTGCCGCTCTACCCGCCGGCGCGGCGCAGCCAGATCGAGGATCACCTGCGGCGGCAGGCGGGCATCCTCACCACCTCGCAGGCGGTGGCGCTGGTCACTTTCCCGGAGGTGATGACCGTCGCCCGGCTGCTGCGAGCGCAGGTCCTGGGGCTGGGACGGGTGATGACGGTGGCGGAGCTGGAGGAGGGGGGCGGCGGGGGGCGCGGCGGCCGGCAGGCCAGCGCGGCCGCGGGAGAAGGCGGCGGCGCCGGCGGGCCGGAAGCCGCGGACGTGGCCCTGCTGCAGTTCACCTCCGGCAGCACGGGCCGGCCGAAGGGAGTGGTGCTGACCCACGCCAACCTGCTCGCGAACCTGCGAGCGCTGGGGCAGGCGGTGGCGATCGGGCCGCAGGACGTGGTGGTGAGCTGGCTGCCGCTCTATCACGACATGGGGCTGATCGGGGCCTGGATGGCGAGCCTCTACTTCGGCATGCCGCTGGTGCTGATGTCGCCGCTCGGCTTCCTGGCACGCCCGGCGCGCTGGCTGCAGCTGCTGTCGCGCCACCGCGGCACGCTGTCGGCGGCGCCCAACTTCGCCTACGAGCTGTGCGCGCGCAAGGTCGCCGACGAGGAGCTGGCCGGGGTCGACCTGTCGGCATGGCGGTTCGCGCTGAACGGCGCCGAGCCGGTGAGCCCCGAGGCCATCGGGCGCTTCACCGGGCGCTTCCGCCGGTACGGCTTCCGCCCCGAGGCGATGGCGCCCGTCTACGGTCTCGCCGAGTGCTCGCTGGCGCTCGCCATCCCGCCGCTTGGCCGCGGTCCGGTCGTGGACGTGGTGGAGCGCGAGGCCTTCGAGCGCTCGGGCCGGGCGGTGCCGTTGGCGCCGGACTCTCCGCAGAGGCTGCCAGCGGCCGAGGAGCGGCCGGCCGAGACCACGAAGGCCGGCGCGGCTGCCGCCGGGGAGGGCCCGGGCGGCCCGGAGGCGCGAGAGCTGCGCTTCGTCGGTTGCGGCATGCCGCTGCCGGGCCACGAGCTGCGCATCGTGGATGCCGCGGGCCACGAGGTCGGGGACCGCCAGGAGGGGAGCCTGCACTTCCGCGGGCCGTCGGCCACCAGCGGCTACTTCCGCGATGCCGAGGCGACCCGCGGCCTGCGCCGTGGAGAATGGCTCGACTCGGGAGACCGCGCCTACACCGTCGGGCGCGAGGTGTTCATCACCGGCCGCGACAAGGACATCATCATCCGCGCCGGGCGCAACCTCTACCCGCACGAGCTCGAGGCCGCGGTCGGTGGCGTGGCGGGCATCCGCCAGGGGTGCGTGGCGGTGTTCGGGGTGGCCGACCGCGCGGCCGGCACGGAGCGCCTGGTGGTGCTGGCCGAGACGAGAGCGACCGCGGAGACGGAGCGGCAGCGGCTGCGCGAGGCGGTGCAGGACGCCACGGTGGCGCTGCTCGGCGAGCCGGCCGACGAGGTCGTGCTGGCGCCGCCGCACGCGGTGCCCAAGACCTCGAGCGGCAAGGTGCGGCGGACCGCGAGCCGGGAGCTCTACCTGGCCGGGCGCATCGGCCAGGGCAGCGCCGCGATGGGCCTGCAGCTCGCCCGCCTGGCGCTGGCCGGCGCCCGGGTGCAGCTCGGACGCGCCGGGCGCGCGGCCTGGGCGCCGCTCTACAGCGCGTACGTCTGGACGATCTACGTGCTGGCCGGTGTGCCGCTGTGGCTGGCGGTGGCGCTGCTGCCCGGGCTCGGCCGGCGGCGCCGGCTGACGCGCGCGGCGGCGCGGCTCATGTTCCGCTGCGCCGGCCTGCCGCTCCGCGCCCGCGGGCTCGAGCACCTGGCTGCCCGCGCCGCGGCCTGCCTGGTGGCCGTCAACCATGCCAGCTACCTCGACGCCGTGGCGCTCACCGCGATGCTGCCGCCGGAGTTCGGTTACGTCGCCAAGCGCGAGCTCGAGGACAGCTTCCTGACGCGGGTGATGATGCGGCGGCTGGGCGCCCTGCTGGTCGAGCGCTTCGACGCCGTGCAGAGCGCCGGCGAGGTGCCGCGGGCGGCGGCGGCGCTGGCCGCGGGCGAATCGCTGGTGATCTTCCCGGAGGGAACCTTTCGGCGCGCGCCCGGCCTGCGCACCTTCCGCCTCGGCGGCTTCCTCGCCGCGGCGCAGGCCGGCGCCCCAGTCTTCCCCGCCGCGCTCCACGGCACGCGCCACGTCTTCCGCGACGACGCCGCGATCTTCCGCCGCGGCACGGTCGAGGTCGAGGTGCTGCCCCCGATCTGGCCGGACGGCGACGACTGGGCGGCCGCTCTGAGGCTGCGCGACCGCGTGCGCGCCGCCATGCTCGAGCGGCTCGCGCGCGACGGCGAGCCCGACCTG
>DATNKH010000887.1:0-4383 GCA_035603475.1 Thermoanaerobaculia bacterium | reverse complement strand
TCGAGTCCGGTTTCGAGCTTCTGCGGGTCCACCGGGCCGGAGAGCGCGGCGACGCCGATGCGGTCGCCGGGTCCGGCGGGCGGCGGCAGCCGCGCCGGCGTCGTCCGCGCATGGCGGGCGGGCGGGTTGTGGACGATGGACGGCGAGGACAAGATGCCGGAGAGCTCCGTAAGCCGAGTCCTGTGTCGCCGGCGCCGGAGCGCCGGCTAGCGGTCATTCCTCTAGGACCGGCGTTGCCGCCGGCCTCGAGCAACCTACCCGGAAGCGGCCCCGTCCGGCCAGGCCGAACGAGGGCGGGACGGGCGGCCCGCGTTCCGCTCCCCTATTTGGTCTTGCTCCGCATGGGGTTTGCCGTGCCTCCGCCGTCGCCGGCGGAGCGGTGCGCTCTTACCGCACCGTTTCACCCTTACCCGACCCGAAGGCCGGGCGGTCTACTCTCTGTTGCACTTTCCGTCGCGTCACCACGCCTCGCCGTTAGCGAGCATGCTGCCCGTCGGAGCTCGGACTTTCCTCCCCGCCGGCCGAAGCCGGCGCGGCGACCGCATGGACCTCTCCGGCAAGCACATTGTACCGCGTCCGGCGCGCCGGAGGGCGCCGGCTCGGGAACCCCGGCGTCGGTCCGCTCCGTAGGCGGCAGAGAACTGGGAGTATCTGCGCTAGCGCTCGTCCGGAGGCAGGTCATCGGGGGATGGCGCGGGGGTGCCATCGGCCTCGATCTCGTAGCGAACGACCCCGGTTCGGCTCAGCGGGTGGAGAGGGCTCGGCGACCGCCGCGTGGCGTCGTCAGCCGCCGAGGCCTGGCCGGGCCTGGCGCCATTCCCGGCGGCACCCGCCGGGGTCCCCGCGCCGCGCCCGTCCTCCTGCGGCACGAGACCCGCGGCGATGTCCGTCATGCGCTGGCGGATCCGCAGGATCGCCTCCTCGACCTGCGGATCGGGACCGCCGATCTCGAGCGCCCGGCCGTAGCTCTCCACGGCGTGCCGCAGCCAGTGCTGGTTGCGCGTCTGCAGGTCGCCGAGCAGCACGAAGTACTTCGCCTGGGGGTCGATCCGCACCGCCTCGCGCAGCAGCTCGATGGCGAAGTGGAAGTCGTCCTTGGCGGCGAAGGCGGTGGCGCGGTTGAAGTAGCTGCGGGCACGATCGCGGTTCTCCTCGGCCCGGCTCTTGCCGGTGGCGGTCTCCGGCCAACCGGCCGGACCGATCTCGCGGTCGTAGTCGCGCCGCTTGCCGGGGTGGCTCAGGGTGACGTAGGCGGCCGTGGCGCGCTCGAACAGCACCTCGAGCACTCCCTCCCGCCCTTCCAGCCCCAGCGACGGTGCGTGCGATGGATGGACCAGGCGGGCCACCCGCTCGTAGCCCTCGTGGACCTTCTCCGGCGAAGCGGTCGGCCCCAACGACAGCAGCTGGTAGAAGGTCGCGCCGCCGACCTCCCGCAGCATCGCGGCGACCCTTTCGCGGTGCTCCTCCGCCCCGAACTCGAACGGGCGTTCCGCCAGGCTGCGCGCGATGCGCTCGGAGAAAAGAGCCAGCTCGTGCGCAGTGACGGCGTGGAGAGAATCGGTCATGAGGCGCACACCAACATCTCTCCATCATATCCTCCCGGCACCCGCGGCGCGACCGCCGTCGGCGTGTGCCGGGGTGCCGGGTCAGGCCTCGCGTCCCCTTCCGGGTGCTCGAGGCCTGCCGGCAGCCGGCAGGCGACTCACTCCCTACTTACCTTACCTGAGCCCTGAGCGGGATGAGGGTGAACTTCTCGACCGCGGCGCCGAGGTCGAAGCCGTTACCCTTGCCGGCAAGGGCGAGATGGACGTCACCCTTGGTCATCGCCAAGGCCTCACCCTCCTTCACCACGCCCGCTCCGACGTCGGCCGCGGCGTAGCTGCCGAACAGCTCGCGGACGTCGCTCACCGCGGAGAACTTACCGCTGCCGTCCCGGATCTCGTACTTGCCGGCGGAGAGACCGGCGCCTTTGGCCCGGATCCGGACGTCGGCGGTTTGACCGTTGTCACAGCTGATGCTGCCTTCGCCGTGGGCCGACTTGAGGCCCAGGGACCAGCCCCGGAGGTTGTAGCTCATCCGACAGGTCGTGCTCGTACCAGTCTGCGACACCGCGGTCGCCGGCAGCAACAGCAGCCCCGCGAGCAGGGCGGAAAGCATCAAGCCTCGTTTCCACATGGGATCCTCCAATGCGGCGCCAGCGCCGGCAGCCCTCACGCGACACCCCTCTCTCGCCGCCGGCACCTGCCGCGCCGCGCCGTTCACCCCGTACTGGAGCAAGATCCAGGCCCGTCAGCGAATGCCGTCCCGCCAGTGGGGTACAATGCCAATGCCAGTGGCAGACCGCGGGGAAGAATTGACAATCAGCAGACCTCAGCCGATGGGTGCGAATTACGGATGGTCCCTGGTCGAGCAGGAGCGCAAGCGCGAGATCATCGCGGCGATCGCGACCGGTGACACGACGGCCGGGCCCACTCACGCCGAGATCGATCTCACCGACCGCTGCAACGTGGCCTGCTACTTCTGCAACCAGCAGGACGTCCGCACGACCCAGCAGCTGCCGCTCGCCAAGATCTTCTCGCTCCTCGACGAGCTGGTGGCGAGCGGGCTGCGCTCGGTGCGCCTGTCTGGGGGCGGCGACCCGCTCGCCCACCGCGACGTCGCCAAGGTCGTGGCGCGCCTCACCGAGCTCGGGGTCAACGTCGACAATGTCAATACCAACGCCGCGCTCCTCGACCCGGGCATCGCGGACCGCCTGATCGAGAACGGCTGCCGCGAGCTGATCGTCTCGCTCAACGCGGTCGACGCCGCCGACTATCACCGCATGATGCAGGTGCGGCCGGCGATCTTCGACAAGGTGCTGGCCAACGTCCGCCGCTTCGTCGAGCAGCGCGGCCGGCGGCCACTGCCCGTGGTCACCGTGCAGTTCCTGATCGACCGCGAGAACTACCGCCGCATCCCCGAGATGTACGAGCTCGGCCGGAGCCTCGGCGCCGACCGCATCACCATGAGCCCGGTGCAGGACATCCCGCTCGAGCGCATCGACCACGACATCCTGCTCGCCCCGGCCGACAGCGTGCTGGTCATGCCCTACTTCGAGCAGGTGTTGACGGCCGACCGCGACGCCAAGCTGCTCTCGCTCTTCGGGCCCTACCCGGCGTGGAACCAGGAGCTCGACCAGGTCCGGTCCCGCCTGGCCACCCCCGGGCCCGCGCCGGCCATCGCCGCCAGCTACAAGGAGAAGAACGGCGCCTGCTTCTTCGGCTGGTACTCGGCGACGATCCGCGGCAACGGCGATCTCTACCCCTGCTGCCTGCTGATGAATCCCGGCTACCAGCCGCTCGGCAACGCCGCCCAGAGCCCCACCTTCAAGGAGCAGTGGCAGGGCAAGGGCTTCACCCGGCTGCGCACCGAGATGCGCGAGGTGCTGCTGCGGGGCGGCCGCATGTTCTGGCGGAAGAACCGCTTCCAGACCCTCACGCGCCAGTGCGTCGAGCCGAACGCCTGCTTCCTCAAGAACATGTACTTCCGTCACGACGAGCAGTTCTACGCCGACCTCGACCAGGCCCTCGAGCAGGCCCGGAAGCGAGAGGTCCGCTGGCTCGGCACCCCCCGCCAGGCCTGGCGCGCCGCCGAGGTCCTCGCCTACCGCTGCTACCACGGCGCGCGAGTCCGCTACCACCTCGCCCGCCGCCGCCTGCTCACTGCCGTTGACAGGTGAGGCGCTCGGCGTTGCCGACGTACGGCGCATACTCGGGATTCAGCTCTGCGGCCTTCTTGAAGGCCGCGACCGCCTCTTCACGCCAGCACAGGTGGAAGTAGGCATTTCCAAGACTGTCGTAGGTGTCAGCAAGGGTGGTCCCCGTGAGTTGCTTGCGGTTGGCAAGCGCTTTGTCGAATACCTGCGCCGCCTTGCGATAGTCCCTTTCTTGGAGGTAAAGGAGACCGATCTTGAAATTGAACCAGGCATTGTCTGGCTGTGACTGCAGCAGCGACGCGTACTGCCCGATGGCGGCCTCGCGCTTGCCCACGTGGGCATAGGCAATCGCCAGCTCCTCCCGGTAACGGACATCGTCGCGCGCCTTCACCAGGCTCTCGAGGTCGGAGATGGCCTCGGCCGCGCGTTTGCTCCTGTTGTAGGCGAGGGAACGCTCATAGAGAGCGTCGAGCGGGTCTCCGCCCGGGGCATTGCGGCCCAGCTCGATCGCACTGGTCAAGGCGGTGATGGCTTTGTCGTAGTGCTCCTCTTGCAGGTATTTCATGCCGAGCCTTTCGTAAGCCTTGGCCGATTTGGCATGGCCGCCCGGCACCGCTAACGCGGCATCGGGGACCGCCGTGGTAGGCCCTGCACCGGGGCGGGCACGGTCGCCCGGACTGGTGGTCAGC
>DATNKH010000886.1:0-20464 GCA_035603475.1 Thermoanaerobaculia bacterium | reverse complement strand
CGGCCAGGACGCCGTCGTCGGCCGTTACCGGGCGCTCTACGAGCGCGTGACCGGCCGCCGGCCGGCGCCGCCCGTCCAGCCGGCCGCCGCGGCCGGCGATCCTCCCTGAGGTCGTCCGAGGCTGTCGTCCGCCGATGGCGTCCTATGAGGTTCCCGCCCGGCAGGTCACCGCCGAGATCCGGGAGAAGGGATCGCGCTTCCTCGCCGTGGTCGGCGCCGCCGCGACCGAGGAGGAGGCGCGGACCGTGCTCGCCGCCCTGGCCCGCCGGCACCCGGACGCGACTCATCTCTGTTGGGCGCTGCGCCTCGGCTGGCCGCCGCGCGAGCGCAGCTCCGACGGCGGCGAGCCGGCCGGGACGGCCGGGGTGCCGATGCTGCACGTGCTGCGCGGCGCCGGGATCTCCGACGTCATGGCCGTCGTGGCGCGGTGGTTCGGCGGCGTCAAGCTGGGCAAGGGCGGGCTTGCCCGGGCCTACGCCGCCGCGGTGCGGGCCGCGCTCGCGGAGCTGCCGACCCAGGTACGGGTGCCGTCGGTCCGGCTGGCGCTCTCGGCGCCTCTCGACCGCATCGGCGCCGTCAAGCGCCTCGTCCACCCTCCCGAGGTCGAGCTCGAGAGCGAGGACTACGGCGTGCTCGGCTGCGCCGAGATCGTGCTCCGGGTGGAAGAGGACCGCCGCGCCAGCCTCGAGGAGGCCCTCGCCGGCCTCCAGGTCAAGATCGCGGCGATCTCCGCCGGGTAGTGTCCTGGGTCGCTAGATTGCCCTTGCCTACCTCTCGCCGTTTGGGCGAGGGTCAAAATCCAGAGGGCTACGGCGTAGGACTGCGGACCCTCCCAGCCGGGGTGCCGCGACTGGCGACAGGCGGAGCCGCGGCCTCGCCCAAACGGCGCGAGGGAGGCAAGGGCAATCTAGCCTGGACACTACCGCTGGCGTCCTTGTGGGCCGACATGGGCTTGTATACACTCCATCTGATTTCCCGGGTCGTGCCCTTGCCGAATTCAAAAGGAGACGTTCGCGATGAGTGAGCCCAGCGTTCCGCCGCCGCCGCCACCGCCCTACACGCCGCCGCCGCCCGCTGGTCCGGCCTCGGGCGCCGTCAGCCCGAATCGCAGCATCATGATCGTTTTGTCGTATCTATGGCTGCTCGCGATCATCCCGTTCGTAACTGAGAAGGAAGACAAGGAAGTCCAGTGGCACGCCAAGCACGGCATCGTGCTGATGATCGCCGAGACCATCGTGTGGGTGGCCTTCTTCGCCGTCGACATGATGCTCGTGCTGATGCATCTCGGCTTCGTCGGATGCTTCTTGATCTTCGTGCGGGCGGCACTCGGGCTCGGCATCCTGGTCGTGCACGTCATCTGCATCATCAAGGGCACCCAGGGCCAGCGCTTCCTGATCCCGGGCATCAGCCAGTACGCGGACAAGTTCTGAGGCCGTACCGGGGGGATCGCCGCGCGGAGCCCTGGCGGCGGCAGGCCAGCACAGCGGCGGTCCTTCCCCCACCCCTTCTCCAATGCTATAGCCTCGCCCGGAGGGCATGCATATGAGCCAGCCACTCTATCCGCCGCCGGCCCCGCCCGCGGCGGCGCCTGCCAGCAGGCAGGCCGTCACCGCGCTGTGGCTGGGCATTGTCGGGATCGCCTGCTGCGGCTTCGTGGCGCCGGTGGCGTGGTACCTCGGACAGAACGAGCTGCGCGCCATCCGCGAAGGGCGGTCGCAGCGACAGGTGATGCTCTACGGGGCGGACGTGTCGCCCGCCGTGGGCGAAGGCATGGCCATGGCAGGCAAGATCCTGGGCATGATCGGCACCGCCCTCCTGGTCCTCGGCTTGCTCGTTGGCCTGCTCTGGACCCTGTTCTTCGGCGGCATGGCCGCGCTCCAGGGGCTGAGCAACCGGTGAAGTACGGCATGCGGCGCTGGGCGCTCGCCGGCGCCGCCGGGATGGCGGCATTCCTCGTGCTGCACGTCTGGGTGCCTCCGGAGGGTGCCGGGTTCGCGTTCTGTCCGCTGCGCCGGTTCGCCGGGCTACCTTGCCCCGGGTGCGGCATGACGCGGGCCTTCGCCCACCTTGCCAAGGGCGAATGGTCTGCCGCCGTGCACGACCACCCGCTGGCGCCGCTCCTGGCCGCGGAGCTGGCCTTGCTCTGGATGGTCTGGGGAGGTGCGGCGGCAGGCGTGCTGCGCCTCCCCCCCTGGTCGAAGCCGGAGCTGGTGGTGCTCGGCCATCTCGCGGTGCTGGTGGCGGTCTGGCTGGGCCGGATGGCCACCGGGACCTTGCCCCTGTGAGGCGGCAGGCGGCCCCTTTCGACCGGCGCGGCTAAGCGCTACTCTTGCACGCGATGGCCGTGACCGCCGCGAGCGCCTCCCCGACCGCGAGCAACCCCGCGAGCAGCCCGGCGACCGCGGCGATGATCGGGCGGGGAGGCCGGCGGCGGCTCAGGCGAGCCGCCATGCCGCTGCTGCTCGCCGCCGCCCTGCTCGTCATCGACCTGGCGCGGCCTCCCGCCCGCCAGGCCAGCGCCCGCCTGCTGCTGGGCGGCATCCATCTCTACCAGGCGACGCTCTCGCCACGCCTGGCCGCGTTCGGTGTCCAATGCCGCTTCCGGCCCACCTGCAGCCACTACGCCGAGGGAGCCATCGTCCGCTACGGCGCGCTCTCGGGCAGCCTGCGCGCCGCGTGGCGGATCGTCCGCTGCGGTCCGTGGACGCCCCTCGGCACCTACGATCCTCCCTGAAGGACCTGGCTGGAGCGGCGCTTGAGCAGCGACAGCATCGACTACCAGCGTCTCGTCGAGGACGCCTTGCGGGACGTCGTGCGCCGGGTGCTGGCCGACGTCGCCGAGCAGGGTCTGCCCGGCGATCATCACTTCTACATCGGGTTTCGCACCGGCCACCCGGGCGTGGTGATGCCGCGCTCGCTTCGCGACCTCTATCCGGAAGAGATGAGCCTCATCCTGCAGCATCGGTTCTGGAACCTGGCGGTGAACGACGACGGCTTCGCGGTCGAGCTGACCTTCAGCGGCAGCCGGCAGCGCCTCGAGGTCCCGTTCGCGGCGCTGACCATGTTCGCGGATCCCTCGGCGGAGCTCGCGCTGCGCTTCATGCCGCGGATTCCTGGCGAGACGGCGACACTGCCGGCGGCGACGGCAGCGGCATCGGCATCGGCGAGCGCCGCCGCCGCCACGCCGGCCGCCGCCAGAGCTGCCGCGTCCCCGACCGGCGGCGGCATTGCCGCCCCGCAACCGCCGCCATCCGGCACCGGCGGCGGAGCGGACCCGGCGCCCTCGCCGTCGCCCCGCGGGCGTCCGGGGCCGGGTGAGGTCATCCGCTTCGATCCTTCGCGCCGCAAGTGATCGGCGGCGTCGTCCGGCGGAGGCGTCGCCGGCGACCCTCGCAGTGGACGTGCGCCGGCGGCCAACACGGGCGCGGGCCGGTTCGCCGGCAGGCGCCGCCGCGCGGCACCCACCTTGCAGCGGCCTGCGGGACGGAACCACGACTCTAAGGCGACGACCATGCAACCTGTGAAGAGATTCCCGCGCCCCCGCGCTCTGCCACGTGGCGTTCCAGCGCCAGCGCTCGCAGCGCTCGTAGCGCTCGCGGCGCTCCTGGCGCTCGCTGCCGTGGCCTGCAACCGCGGCGCCGTGCCACCCGGCGGCGCTCACGATGCCGGCGCCTCCCAGGCCCGGTCCGTGCCGCCGGCGGTGTCCGCTCCCCCCGTTTCCTCCACTGCGCCCGGCCCCGGGCAAGGTGCGGGCGTCACGGCGTCCCGCGAGGCGACCGGTCCCGCGCCGCTGCCGTCCGGCGCCATGGGAGCCCCCGGAAGTCCCGGCGAACCCCCGACCAACGAGCTGATGCCGCGTTCGCAGAGCGTGAGGATCGGCGACGCGCCGCCGCCGCCGCAGCCCGGCGTGAGCCACGGGGAGAGCAAACAGAGCGATCTGGCGGCCCTGGAGCGCCGCCTTGCCGAGCGCCAGGCGGCGCTCGAGGCGCGCGAGCGGCGGCTGAGCCGCCGCGAGGCGTCGCGGGCCGCCACGGCCGCCGCCGGCAGCGCCGCCGCGGCGGGCGCCACGGGCGGCCCCGGCGCCGGCAGCGCCGGCAGGCTCGCCCTCGATGATCAGGGCGCCGCCGGCGCTCCCGGGGTGCCCGGGGCCGCTGCCGAGCCCGGATCCACTGCATCCGCGGCCGCAGGCGCCCCGGGAGGCGTCGCGGCTGCCGCCGGCGAGCCGGAGCCGGTGCCCGCGCCCGCACCCGAGCGCGAGGAGCGGCAGCCGCCGGTGGCAGTCAAGGTGCCGGCCGGGACGACGTTCGAGGTCGAGTTCACCGAGGGTCTGGCGAGCAATGCCAGCACGGTGGGCGAGACCTTCCGCGCCCGCGTGGTCGCCGACCTGCGCCTGGATGGCGCGATCGCCATACCGGCGGGCTCCGAGGTGCTGGGCGTGGTGACCGATGCGGTGGGGGCGCGCCGGATCGGCGGCAAGGCGAGGCTGACGGTCGAGTTCACGGACCTGGTGCTGCCTTCCGGCTCGACGCTGCCGCTGCACGCCTCCTTCCTCGAGGAGGGCAAGGGCCGAGCGGGACGTGACGCGGCGACGATCGGCGGCTCGACCGCCGGCGGCGCCCTGCTGGGCCGAATCCTCAGCAACGGCGGCCGCGGCACGATCCTCGGCGCCCTGGTGGGGGCCGCGGTGGGCACCGCCATCGCCTCCAAGACTGCCGGCGAGGAGGTCGTCATCCCCGAAGGCTCGGTGATCTCGCTCAAGCTCGTCCAGCCGCTGGCGGTCGACGCCCGGCGTCCCGGCGCTGCCGAATAGCCCGCTGGTCAGCCGGCTCCCCGGACCACGCCACGCCGCCTCGCGGCGCCGGCCGGCGCCGCGCCACGCCGCCCGCGCCGAATAATTTCCCGGCGGCCCTTGTTTGCCTTCCTTGGGGTTATCACAAGGCCTTATGACCGATCTCGATGCCGTTTCCGCGCCGCCGGCGACCTCGCCGCGCGCCGGCCTCTTCGGAGGCCAGGTCTCCTCGAAGAAGCGGCCGGTGTCGAGCGAGGACTCGGACGCCGCGAAGAAGCGTACGCCGATCAAGTTCCGGGTCGTCCTTGCCGACGCTCTCGAGCTGATCGAGGCGCGCAAGGGCCGGCTGGGCCTGGGCCTCGCGATCATGGCCGTGAGCCGCGTCGCCGGCTTGGTCCTGCCCGGGGTGAGCAAGCTCCTGGTCGACTGGGTCGTCCTCGCCAAGGGCCTGGACATGGCGATGAAAATGCGGCGGCTCGAGCTGCTGCTGCTCGCCGCCGGCGCCGCGACCGTGGTGCAGGCGGTCACCTCCTTCAGCCTATCCCAGCTGCTCGGCATCGCCGCCCAGCGCTCGATCACCGACATGCGCCGCCGGGTGCAGCGTCACGTCGGCAGGCTGTCCATCTCCTACTTCGAGCACACCAAGACCGGCGCGCTGCTGTCGCGGGTGATGAACGACGCCGAGGGCCTGCGCAACCTCGTCGGCACCGGCCTCGTCGAGGTGGTGGGCGGCATGATGACCGCCGTCCTGGTGCTCGGCATCCTGTTCTACATCAACGCCCGCCTCACCTGGATCGCGCTCGCCGTGCTGTCGCTGTTCGGCTTCGTGATGCTCTACGCCTTCAAGACGCTGCGGCCGCTGTTCCGCGAGCGCTCGAAGATCAACGCCGAGCTCTCCGGCCGGCTGAGCGAGTCCTTCTCCGGCGTGCGGGTGGTGAAGGCCTACGGCGCCGAGGGCCGCGAGTCGCTGGTGTTCGCCAAGTCGGCCCACCGCCTCTTCCGCAACGTCGCCGGCACCATGACCGGCCTGTCGACGGTGGGGGCGGCCTCGACCCTGCTGATCGGCGGCATGTCCATCGTGCTGCTGGCGGTCGGCGGCCGCGACATGGTGCACGACCGGATGTCGCCGGGCGACTTTTTCGCGTTCACCCTCTATCTCGCCATGATGGTCGGTCCGGTGGTGCAGATCGTCAACATCGGCAGCCAGCTCACCGAGGCTTTCGCCGGTCTCGAGCGCATCCGCGAGATCCGCAACGAGACCAGCGAGGTTGCCGGCGATGCCGCGCGGCGGCCGGTCGACAGCGTGCAGGGAACTGTCGAGTTCCGCGACGTCCACTTCGCGTACCAGCCCGACGTGCCGGTGCTGCGCGGCATCTCGTTCCGCGCCGCGCCCGGCACCTCGACCGCGCTGGTCGGTCCCTCCGGTTCCGGCAAGAGCACCCTGATCAGCCTGGTGGCCGCCTTCCATCGGCCCACCTCGGGCCAGATCCTGATCGACGGCCAGGACCTCGCGGACCTGCGGCTGCTCGATTACCGCACGAACCTCGGCGTGGTCTTCCAGGACAACTTCCTGTTCGACGGGACGGTGCTCGAGAACATCGCCTACGCCGCTCCCGACGCCACCCCGCCCGAGATCCTGCGCGCCGCCGAGATCGCGCATTGCGACGGCTTCGTGCGCCGGCTGCCGAAAGGCTACGACACCGTGGTCGGCGAACGGGGCGTGAGGCTCTCGGGCGGCGAGCGCCAGCGGGTGGCGATCGCCCGCGCCATCCTCGCCGACCCCCGCATCCTGATCCTCGACGAGGCCACCTCGTCGCTGGACAGCGAGAGCGAGGCGCTGATCCAGGAAGGCCTGGCGGAGCTGATGCGCGGCCGCACCTCGTTCGTGATCGCCCACCGTCTATCGACCATCCGGCGGGCCGACACCATCCTGGTCCTGGAAGCCGGCAGGATCGTCGAGCAAGGCCGCCACCAGGAGCTCCTGGCCCTGGGCGGCCTCTACCACAACCTCTACACCAGGCAGTACGACCTGGAGTCCAACGTCTTCCGCAACCCCGGCGAGGCCCCCGCCGAAGAAAAGACAGCCGCCCCGCAGGCCAAGGGCGACGCGGCGGTCGAGCGAATACCCCTACTTCCGTCTAGTGCAGGAGCTGCTTGAACCCCTGGCGGCGCTGGAGGCGCAGCGGATTCTCCCTGGTGCCGAGGTGGCCCTCGTGTCCCGAGAGGTCGGTGGCGACGACGTAGAGCTCGACCGTGCCGTTCTGGTGGAAGCTGGGCAAGATATTGACGTCCCAGCCGAAGCCTGACTTCTTCAGCGGCAACTCGGTCATTCTTCCCGATTCCGGCCGGGCAAAGACCTTGACGCTCTTGACCTCGTAGTCGTCGGTGACTCGGAAGCTCAGGGTGACCACGGCGCCGCGCCAGTAGTCAAGCGCGTATCCCGGCCGCAGGACGACCTGCGGCGGCTCCGCGTCCAGCCGGGCCAGCTGCGCCTCGAGACGCTGCTTCGCCTCGGCGAAGCGCTGCTCGAGATGGGGAGTCGGCTGCATTGGACGCAGCAGGTCGAGCGCCTCGCTCGGCTTGTGGCGGCTCTCGTACGAGGGCACGCTGTCGAGGAGCGCCAGCTGCTGCGCCTCGCTGGCGGACGCGGTCTCGTACCGCTTGGCCAGCTCCTTGATCCCGGCGCGCTCGGGCCAGTCGCGAAGCAGCGGGCCGAGCCGGTGCAGGGCCTCGTCGTACCTGCCGTCGGCCGCCAGGGCATGGGCGTCGTCCTCGAGCGCCTGTGCCGCCCGGTCGCGCAGCTCGAGCGGATCACGCAACGTCCGCGACAGCCCCTCCATGGCGCGGAAGCGCTCCAGCACCTGGGCGTGATCGCCGGCGGCCGCGGCGGCCCGCGCCAGCTCGTACTGGTTGACCAGGTTCCTGGCCCGGGCAAGGTCGCCCAACTGCCGCGGCGGCAGGTCGCGGTCGGAAGCCACCTCGACGACGCTCTCGAGAGTGCCGAGGTCGCCGCCGCGAAGGCCGCCGGCGAGGTCCTGCGGCACGGTCTCGAGCGCCGCCGCGGCCAGCGTCTGCTGGATCGCCGCCAACTGCGCGCAGCCATGCGGGCCGAGCGCTCCCTGGTCGGCATAGGTCAGCTCGCGCAGCGCCTGGCGCACCCGCGCGTCGGACTCCTTGCCGAAGATCAGGTAACTCCTGGCGTCGAAGAACTTCGCCGCGGCGGAACGGCCCGGCCTGGGCGGCGGGACCGCCGCCGCCTCCACCACCGCTCCCTCCCGCGCCGCGCCAGGAGCTTGCCGCGAGCCGTGCGCGGCCAGCATCCAGGTCAGGACACCGGCGGCCAGGAGCAGCGCCGCGGCACCGGCCAGCAGCACCGGCCGTGGGAGGGCAAGCAGCGGCGCCAGCAGCTTGCGTCCGATGGCAAGCGCCGCGGCACCCGGTGGCGGGGTCGCTGCGAACGCCGGCGCAGGACGCCCCTCGACCGGTGCGGCGGCCGCGCCGGCGCGCCCCCTGCCACCAGGGCGGCCGCGGGCCCCTCGCGGCGTCACCGGCGGCGTCAGCAGCGGTGGCGGCGGCGGCAGTGAGCCGAGTAGCTCGTCCACTCCCGACAGCAGCTCCCCCTCCTCTGGCTCGGCTGGCGCCGCCCCAACCTCCCCCTGCGGCGCGGCGGCTGCCGTGCTTGGGAACGGCGCCGCGGCGGCCGCCGGGCCTGCGGACGATAGTGCGGCTGCCGCCACTCCCGAGGCTGCCGGTCCGGCCGGCCGGAAAGATCGGTCGTCGCCGGCGGGCCGGGGCGGTGCGGGTGGCGGCGCCGTATCCGCGCCGAGATCGAGGTCGGAGAAACCTCCGGCGCCGGAGTGGTGAGGGCCCGACGCGAAGAGCTTGTCTATCTGCGGCAGCTCGGCGCCGGGGTGGCGCAGGACCGGGGCGAAGAGCTCGTCCACCTGCGGCAGCTCGAGGCTGTCCGGGAACGGCAGCCCGAGAGGGTCGCCGGCCGTGCCGTGCGACTCGTCCATCCCGGGAAGCGTGGGCAGGCTGTCCGGCACGTGGAGCAGGTCGAGAGACGAGTCGTCCCCGGCACCGGCGCCGGCGGCGGCGGCCTTGGCCGGCGTCGCACTCGCTCCCGCCATCGCCTCCGGGCCGGCGGCGCTCGCCGCGGCGCTCGGGCGCGGGGCGGGCTCGGGCTGGTGGCGGCCGGGAGAAGCGACGCCGCCGGGCAGCTCGATCCCCCCGAGCGCCAGTCTGAAGGCATTGCGGATCGCGCCGTGCGAGGGCCGCTCTCGTGGCGACTGGCGCAGGCACCGTTCCAGGATCTGGCGGAGAGCCTCGTCGTTGGCCAGCTCGAAGCTCAGCGCCAGCGGCATCTGGACGCTATGCATCAGCGTTCCGGCAAGGTCGCCGACAGCCACCGTGATGCCCAGCCCGTAGCAGGCGGTCTGCGCCAGCGCGTAACAGTCGGCGTGCCAGTCGGGCATCGTCTCCCGGGCCGCCGCGGGAAGCGCCAGCTCGGGGGCGCGGAAGCGGGCGTTCGACGCGTCGGGCCACGGCTCGCCGAGATGGAACAGCGGCGTGCCGAGGCCCAGCAGCTTCACGGTCTGCTCGGGGCCGCCGCCGCCGCGGCCGCCGCCGGTCCGGTCGAGCGCGCTGGTGGCTGGCGCCGGCGCCGGCAGCGCGCCTGTCGCCGTCGGCGCCGTCGGGACCAGGAACAAGTTCTCCGGGGAGAGGTTGAGGTGCGCCAGCCCGTGCCTGGCAAGCTCCTCCAGGCCGGCCAGCGCCTGCGCCAGCAGCGGCAGGATACGGTCGGGCGCGGCGCCGCCGCCGCCCGGGGCGCAGGCGGCTTCGAAGCCGACGCCGTCGACCTTCTCCATCACCAGGAAGGCGCCGCCGTCGGGCGTCAACCCCGAATCCAGGACCAGCGGGAGGTTGGGGTGCCGGAGCCCGGCGAGTCCGGCGGCGTAGGCGCTGAAGCGCGCGGTCGCCTTGAGCGCCGCGGCGGGGTCCGCGGCGGCCGGCACGTTGATCAGCTTGATGACGACGGTCTGCCCGTTGTCGATGCGGCTGGCGCGCAGGATGCTCCCGCCCCGGCCCGAGGCGAGAATCCTCTCGAGTCGGTAGTCGTCGGTGAGCTCACGCGGCGGCATCTGGATTCTCCCGGCAGGACCAGAGGGCGCAAACCGGCACCCTGATCACCTGGATGGTACCCTGACGGGCACCCCGGACAGGACGGACGGGCGTGTTCAGACCGGGTATTATAGGGGATGGTGTATGGCGAAACCCATGGAGCTCCCAGCAGGGGTGCCGCGACAGGCGACAGGCGGAGCCGCGGCCTCCCAGAACCTGATTCGCGTCGCTTGCAAGGCGGCCGCGGGCGTGCGCGGGGAGCTCGGACGGCGCTGGCGGCCGCTGCGTTCCTGGCAACAACGCTCGCCCTGCCGCGTGCCGCCGCCTCCTCTCCCTACGGCGTCGACATCCACGCGCCGCAAGGCGCCCAGCTCGGCTTCGTGCTCGACCAGGTGCGCGAAGCGGGGATCGGCTGGGTACGGATCGATGTCGTGTGGTCCGACGTCGAGACCGCTCCCGGGGTCTTCGACTGGAGCGTCTACGATGCCCTGGCCGCGGCGGCCGAGACGCGCGGCCTCACGGTCTACGCCACGCTGGCCTACACGCCGGCCTGGGCGACGCATGGAGCGCCGACCACCGGGGTCCCCGACGACCCCGGCACCTGGGCGGACTTCTGCGCCCGCGCGGCGCAGCGCTATGCCTCCTCGATCCAGTACTGGGGGCTCTGGAACGAGCCCAACCTGTCGAAGTTCTGGTCGGGGACTCGCCAGCAGTACATCGACGACATCCTGATCCCGGGAGCGGATGCCATCCATGGCGCCAGCGCCGCGGCGAAGGTCGGCGGCCCCGAGCTCGCGCACGTCTCCAGCAGCCAGTGGTACTACTGGCTTCGCGACTCCCTGAACCAGGCCGGCAGCCACCTCGACTTCGTCACCCACCACGTCTATGACAGCGACGGCAGCGGCGCGGTCACCAACCGGTTGACCGGCTCGACGCCGTTCGGCGGCGACCCCGGACTGTGGACGATCATCGATCCTTCGGTCAAAGAGGTGCTGCAGAACACCGGCTGGTGGGGCAGACCCTTCTGGCTGACCGAGACCGGCTGGCAGTCCGGCGAGGTCTCCGAGGCGACCCAGGCGGCGTATTACACCGGGCTGCTGAACGACTGGTTCACGGGCCAGCGCGGACAGGAGTGGGTCGGCCAGCTCTTCTTCTACGAGATCGAGGATCCCGCCGGCAGCCCGTCGACCTGGGGCATCCTGCGCGCCGACGGCAGCCAGAAGCCTGCTTACGTCGCCTACGAGAACTTCATCACCGCCCACACCTTCAGGCCGACCGACGCCGCGCAGCTCGTCGCGAGCAACCTGCCGACCACGATGGAGACCGGGCAGGTCGTCACCGTGCGCCTGACGTTCAAGAACGCCGGTGTCTCCACCTGGACCGAGACGGCCGCCTACCGGCTGGGCGCCGCCAACGACCAGGACCCCTTCGCGGCGTCGCGGCAGTTCCTGGCGCCGGGCCAATCCGTCGCGCCGGGCCAGCAGGCGACCTTTACCTTCGCGCTCACCGCTCCGGCGAACCCCGGCACCTACCATACCCAGTGGCAGATGCTGAAGGAGGGGCTGGAGCGCTTCGGCGATATCGCCGCCCAGGACGTGGTGGTCACGACGGCGCCGCCGCCCGGGCAGCGCGACCTGGCGCTGCTGTCGGGCCGGTTCTCGGTCGAGGTGAGCTGGCACGACCCGATCAGCGGCCATGCCGGCTTCGGGCGCCAGGTCGGCGACTCCGATCAGACCGGGTTCTTCTGGTTCTTCGACCAGAGCAACCTGGAGCTGATGGTGAAGATGCTCGACGGCCGGGGCCTCAACGACCACTTCTGGTTCTTCTATGGCGCCCTGTCCAACGTCGAGTACTGGATCACCGTCCACGACCTGGCGACCGGCGCCGAGCGCACCTACTACAACGCCCCCGGCAACATCTGCGGCGGCGCCGACACGGCCGCCTTCCCGCCGCCAGGGAAGGCGGGGGCGGCCAGCGGGTTCTCAGCCGATTCGGCCGATCCGGGACCCGCGGCCGTTCCGGGACCCGCGGCCGTTCCAGAGCCCGGTACCGTTCCGGAGTCCACGCCAACCGCTGCAACTTGGACGGTCCAACCCTTCGAGGGCGGTCCGGCTGTGGCCGATGAGGCCGCCTCCGCTTCCTCCGCTTCCGCCGCCTCCTCCTCCTCTCCTCCCTGCACCCCGGGGCCCCAAACTCTCTGCCTGCTCGCCTCGCGCTTCCAGGTGACCTCACGCTGGCGCCTGCCGAGCGGCCCGGGCCTCGGGACCGCGGTGAGCGAGGGCGATCAGACCGGCGCCTTCTGGTTCTTCGACCCGGCCAACCTCGAGCTGCTGGTCAAGGTGATCGACGGCCGCGCCCTGACCGGCCACTTCTGGTTCTTCTACGGCGCTCTCTCGAACGTCGAGTACTGGGTAACGGTGACCGACAAGGCGACCGGAGCCTCGAAGCGCTATCACAACCCGCCCGGCGACATCTGCGGCGTGGGCGACACCGCCGCCCTGGATTGAGGATAGGCAGCGTCCTGGATTGCCCTGCCCTTCCCGACCTTTGGGCGAGGGTCCGCAACTCTCAGCCGCCGCTCTTTCAGGGACGTGGACCCTCGCCCAAAGGGAGGGGAAGCGCAGGGCATCCAGGACGCTGCCTGGATGGAGCCCGGCCCCGGAGGGTGTGATACCCTTCGGCGTTCTGTAAAGCCCGCGTTCGCCGGGCTGCCGCCGCGCGCTCGGGCCGTTCGAGCCCGACCGCGCCTGCCCGCGCTGCATCCCTGGTTTCCTGGATTCTGGAGGAAGATGATGTCGTCCAAGCTCAGCGTACTACCGGCCCGCTGCACCCGCCGCCCACGGCGCCTGCTCTGCGGTCTCGCGCCGCTCGCGGCGCTCGCAGCCATGCTCACCGCCTCGCCGGCCGCGGCCAGCGAGGCCGACCTCAAGCTGCCCGACCTGTCCAGCGTCTCGTTCCTGGGGCTCGACGGCCACAACCTGCTGGTATTCGGCCTGCTGTTCTGCCTCGCCGGCCTGCTGTTCGGGCTGGTCAACTACATCCAGCTCAAGAACCTGCCGGTGCATCGCTCGATGCGCGAGATCTCGGAGCTGATCTTCGAGACCTGCAAGACCTACCTGGTCACCCAGGGCAAGTTCATCATGGTGCTCTGGGCGTTCATCGGCGCGGTGATGATCTTCTACTTCGGCTGGCTGTCGCACTTCACCGCCACCAAGGTGGCCACCATCCTGGTGTTCAGCCTGATCGGCATCGGCGGCAGCTACGGCGTCGCCTGGTTCGGCATCCGCGTCAACACCTTCGCCAACTCGCGCTCGGCCTTCGCCAGCCTGAAGGGCAAGCCGTTCCCGACCTACGCCATCCCGCTCAAGGCCGGCATCTCGATCGGCATGCTGCTGATCTCGATCGAGCTGGTGATCATGCTCTGCATCCTGCTCTTCGTGCCGCGCGACTACGCGGGGCCGTGCTTCATCGGCTTCGCCATCGGCGAGTCGCTGGGCGCCGCGGCGCTGCGCATCGCCGGCGGCATCTTCACCAAGATCGCCGACATCGGCTCCGACCTGATGAAGATCGTCTTCAACATCAAGGAGGACGACGTCCGCAACCCCGGGGTGATCGCCGACTGCACCGGCGACAACGCGGGCGACTCGGTGGGGCCGACCGCCGACGGCTTCGAGACCTACGGCGTCACCGGCGTCGCGCTGATCACCTTCATCCTGCTGGCCGTCAAGGACCCGACGGTGCAGGTGCAGCTGCTGGTGTGGATCTTCGTCATGCGCGTGCTGATGATCGTCACCAGCGGCGTCTCCTACCTGCTCAACGAGGCGGTGGCCCGCGCGCGCTTCAGCAAGGCGGAAGACATGAACTTCGAGACGCCACTGACCTCGCTGGTGTGGCTCACCTCGCTGCTGTCGATGGTGGTGACCTTCGGCATCTCCTACCTGCTGATCCCCAACCTCAATGGCGACGCCTCGCTGTGGTGGAAGCTGTCGGCGATCATCAGCTGCGGCACCCTGGCCGGGGCGCTGATCCCGGAGCTGGTCAAGGTCTTCACCTCGATGGACTCGGGGCACGTGCGCGAGGTGGTGACCGCTTCGCGCGAGGGCGGCGCCTCGCTGAACATCCTCTCCGGCCTGATCGCCGGCGATTTCAGCGCCTTCTGGATGGGGCTTTCCATCGTGGCGCTGATGGGGATTGGCTACGGCGTCAGCACCATGGGGCTCGGTCCTCCTCTGATGATCGCGCCCGCGGTGTTCTCCTTCGGCCTGGTGGCCTTCGGCTTCCTCGGCATGGGACCGGTGACCATCGCCGTCGACTCCTACGGTCCGGTGACCGACAACGCGCAGTCGGTGTACGAGCTGTCGACCATCGAGACCCTGCCCGGTATCGCGCAGGAGCTGCAGCGCGACTTCGGCTTCGCCCCTGACTTCGAGCGCGCCAAGCACCACCTCGAGGCCAACGACGGCGCCGGCAACACCTTCAAGGCGACCGCCAAGCCGGTGCTGATCGGCACCGCGGTGGTGGGCGCCACGACGTTGATCTTTTCGATCATCATGGTGCTCACCAAGGGCCTGCAGCCGGAGCTGGTCGCCAACCTGTCGCTGCTTTATCCGCCCTTCCTGCTCGGCCTGGTGACCGGCGGCGCCGTCATCTTCTGGTTCACCGGCGCCTCCTGCCAGGCGGTGACCACCGGCGCCTACCGCGCCGTCGAGTTCATCAAGAGCAACATCCGCCTCGACGCCGCCGCCGAGAAGGCGTCGATCGCCGACAGCAAGAAGGTGGTCGAGATCTGCACCACCTACGCCCAAAAGGGCATGTTCAACATCTTCCTGACGGTCTTCTTCATCACCCTGGCGTTCGCCTGCCTCGAGCCCTACTTCTTCATCGGCTACCTGATCTCGATCGCGATCTTCGGCCTCTACCAGGCCATCTTCATGGCCGACGCCGGCGGCGCCTGGGACAACGCCAAGAAAGTGGTCGAGGTGGAGCTCAAGGAGAAGGGCACGGCGCTGCACGCGGCGACCGTGGTCGGCGACACCGTGGGCGATCCGTTCAAGGACACCTCGTCGGTGGCGATGAACCCGATCATCAAGTTCACCACCCTCTTCGGCCTGCTGGCCGTCGAGCTCGCGATCACCCTGCCGCGCACCACCAGCACCATCCTGGCAGTAGTCTTCTTCCTGGTCGCCGCGGTCTTCGTCTGGCGCTCCTTCTACGCCATGCGCATCGGCTCCGTGCACCAGGGCTGAGGCGGGGAGCGGCTCCGGCGCGGCGGCGGCATCCGCCGCTGCGCCGCGCTTTGGCAATCCGACCCGGATGGGCTAGCCTTGACCGTCAGGGAGGCCCTCGCCGATGAACCGCGCGCCAGATTGGCTGGCTCAGGCCGAGCGGGACCTGGAGCAGGCCCAGGAGTCGCGAGACAGCGGCCGCCACGAATGGGCCTGTTTCGCGGCGCAGCAGTCGGCGGAGAAGGCGGTCAAGGCGCTTCATCTCCACCACGGACAAGAAGCCTGGGGACACGTCGTGGCTCGCCTGCTGGCCGAGCTGCCGTGCGGCGTGGAACCCATGCTGATCGAGAAGGCCAAGGTGCTGGACAACTTCTACGTGGGCACCCGCTATCCGAACGGGCACCCCGAGGGCGCCCCCTTCGAGCATTACGGAGCGATCCAGAGCGGCGAGGCGCTGCGCTATGCCAGTGAGATCCTTGCATTCGTCCGTGCTCAAGTGGCCTGACCGCCGGGCGGTCGAGCAGGCCCTCGCGGCATGGGCTGCCCGCGAGCGGCTGCGCCACCCGGGGCTGGTCCGGCTCGGCTGGTTCGGTTCGTATGCCCGCGGCGATGACGGCGTGGGCAGCGACCTGGACCTGGTCGCCGTCGTCGAATCGTCGGCGGAGCCGTTCGAGCGGCGCGCCCTGGCCTGGGACCTGAGCCAGCTGCCGGTGCCGGCGGAGATCCTGGTCTACACCCGCGACGAGTGGCAGCGCCTCGAGCGAGAGGGCGGCCGCTTCGCCCGCGCCCTCCGGAGCGATGCCCGCTGGCTCGTCGCGCCCGACCCAACCGGGTAGTGCCCTAGATTGTTTCCGGGGGCCGGCCGCTCAAACGCTCTACGGCCGGAAGCAGCCCCCACCTGCCCCCACCGCGCGATCTGGCAGACCGCCAGGAGGGCCGCAAGCCCTACGACCAGGCTACGGACATCCTCGCGACCATAGAATGTGTCCTGGAAGATGACCTCCGGCCCGCCGTCGAAGCCCTGCAACGCTTCGGCGGCCATCACGGACGCCGAGCTTGAGCAGGAGTACCAGGAGAGGTCGCCTCGCGCGCCGACATCACCAGGTCGAGACTCAGCCGCTACGAAGCATGGACACGAGCACCCCACCCTGCCCGTCCTGGTCAAGATCCTCAAAGACTCTCGACTGCTCGGCCAAGGACTTCGGCAAGCGCCTGGCGCCGTGGGGGTGCCTGCCGTAGTGCGCACCTGCCCCCCTCCCGCGTCTCTGTCATGAAGACGACGACCTACACCGTCCGGGCCAGCGCCGAGCAGGCCCGGCGGTGGTGCGGGTCGCCCGCTACCTGCGGTGCCGGTCGGTCAGCGTTTGTCTTGAGGAGCTGGCACAGGAGCAGACGCGGCGGGTCGAAGGGCCACAAAGCCCACCGAGAAAAACATGGCGGTAATGGGGCGCGAACCCCTTGACAGCGAAACCTAAGTCCCTGTATCCTAACGGGTAATGCGGACACTCCGCAGGTGGATAGCTCGCATGGGCTAGCGTGTCTAGGGCTCCTCTCGGGGAGCCCTAGACATTTAGGCCAGCCACACCTTCCCATATCCAGCGACCTGTCCCGTACCAGCCCGGCGATTCATTTTGTGCCTCACCGCGTCAAGCAAAGAAGAACTGAAATCGGCTGTCGGCTCGTCGCCCCACCTCTCCGCAATTATCTCTCGTTTTGAAGGATAAGCCAGCAGATCAGCGAGCTGAAGGCCCGCAATGTTGTGCTCCTTTTTCTTCAGTTTGATCTCATGGCTAGTTAAGACGCTTTGAAACTGTGCGGCAGAGTGGTAGTGCGTGCCACCACGGTAGATATTTCCAAATGCCTTGCGAAGCTCTTCATCTTCGACCCTTCCCCTCGATTCGGCCATCACATCGCCTTTGGCGCTCACGTAGGTCAGCCATCCCGCATAGCGCTCAAGCAGTGCGGCAAGGCAATAGTGGTAAGGGTGGTACAGCGTGCGATAGGTCTTCTCGCAGTGTTCGCTCTTGTCGAGGACAACACAGGTCATACGAAAAGCTGCGTGCTTGGCTACATCAAGAAGACCCGATTCGAAAAGCTCATTGCGGTCAGGGTTGCACAGGCATCCGAAAACTCTCCGACGTTCGATGATGTCCTTCCGATGCAGTACCACCGGCCCCTCATCCGGGTGCCGCTGGAAAACAGCCTGCTTCAGCTGCTGTAGCTTGTCACAGAATGATCGATAGGGCTCTCCCACGTCAAACCAGATCCCCAACAACCCCAGGTATCGGTGATTGTCGTTGTGGAGGAGGTTGAAGGTGTGATCCCCCGATTCATCAATGTAGAGGCGGTAGCGTGTCTCAGCATTCCCGCCAGCACTGGGCTTCTTCCTTATGATGAGCATCGCGGATGGCGGTTTAGCCCTCCTTCATCAGACAGAGACGAGAGCGGCCCGCGAGGACCGCTCCGTCTCGCAGGGGCATCTAGTTGACCGTGTACGTCTTCCAGGGGATGCGACTCATCTCGATGTTGGCGAGGAACTCCACGATGTCCCGCCTACCGTTGTACGTCGGCACTCCTCGACTGTCCTGCGCCATCAGTACCACGGGCATCGCACCGAGTGCCCGCATGAATAAGCGGCGAGCGTTTGCAGCCTCGGCAGAATTGTTGAGCACGTGGCCCTGGACGACGTAGATGCCGAAGATGACTCCCTGCTCCTTCACTACTGCGCCATCGAACTGCATAGGCATGCTCCTTTCGAGCACAACTAGGCCCTTGACTCGGAGCAGCCGATCTGGCAGAGTGGGGATCGCCACGATCCTTCACCCCTTTGTGTCCGAGGGGACCTGCTTAACAACTTGTTCTTGGAGCCTCGCCTGCCAGCGGGTGCTCCGCCCTCCTTTTCGTTTCCTCCTACAACATCTAGGTCACGATTCTACCACCTGTGCCGCCCCTAGCGGCGGTAATCAGGCGGTCTTTCTAGTTCGTTCCTCTTCACCTTTCTCGCCCCATCTGTTCAAGAATCTGTCGAGCCTCGCCGATCACGGTTGCCCGCATCCAGGCGGATCGCGGTAGATCGCCCCTAGGCCAGTCAGAAACCGGGGCGGGTGGCTCCGCCGCTTCGCTCGGCTAGTCTTCTCATTCACCACCCTCCTTGCCTACAACGCCCTGCTCATTGAGCATCTCGATCATTGCTGGCGAAAGCCGGTATCGATAGATCCGGTCACCGCCGACGATCCCCAGTGAATCGACCAGCATCACGTCGTCCGCCTCGAGCCCGAATGATGGTGCTCGACGGGTGATCGCCGATCGAAAGCCGCTCATCTTGTGATCTGCAGGGAACCCTGCCGCCTGCTGCAACTCCTCTTTGTTTGCACCGTCTTCACCGCAGGTGGCGAGGAATTTCACTGCTTTTCGATGACCTTCATACTTCAGCGACTTGTAAAGCTTCATCATCGCGTCCTTTTTCGAGGACGACTTGATCAAGGCTCGCTGGTGCACTGGCTGTTTGGCCGGTGCAGTAGTCCCATTTCCAGCATGCTCCTCTCGCCCAGTGGAAGACTGGTCAGCTTGGACACGAGCGCCCCCACCATACCGCCGAACCACGCGGTCAAGCTCCTCCATTGTATCCACATGGATGATGAGATTCCCGATCTCCACCTTCATAGCAGCCTCCACAGCCCCGCCTACGGGCGACTTGGACGCCACTCTAAACGTAAATAACCAGAAAGTCAAGCCTGCTGCAAATGCTTTTATCGGGAGCCCGCTGTCACTCCTCCGGCAGGTCGAGGCCGACCTGCCGCAGCAGCTCGAGCGCGTTGGTGGTGGTCGCCGGACCGGGGCGCAGGCGGTAGTCGAAGGTCATGCGCGGGCCGTCGGGGCCCGGGGTAAGGGTCTCGCGGAAATGCACCGGGCGCGCGGCCTCGGCGATGCCGGCGCCGGCGGCCAGCTCGAGGTCGTGGGTGGAGACCGCTCCGAGGGCGCCGCGGGCGAGCAGGTGGCGCAGCACGCGGCGCACGGCGATCTGGCGCTCGGCGCTGTTGGTGCCGCGCAGCACCTCGTCGAGCAGGTAGAGCAGCACGGCGCCCCGGGCCTCGGCCTCCGGGGCGGCGGCCACCACCCCCTTGATCCGCAGCAGCTCGGCCAGGAAGAACGAGACGCCGCCGGCCAGGGAGTCCTCCACCAGGATGCTGGTGGCGAGGCGCACGGGCGGCAGGCGCAGGGATGCGGCGCAGGCCGGGCCGCCGGCCTGGGCGAGCACGGCGTTGATGCCGATGGCGCGCAGCAGCGTGCTCTTGCCCGACATGTTCGAGCCGGTGACCAGCAGGAAGGTGCCGGCCGGGCCGACGGTGACGTCGTTGCCGACGCGCCGCGCCGCCGGCAGCAGCGGATGCCCGAGATCGCGCGCGGCCAGCTCCGGCTGGCCGGCGGCCACCTCCGGCTGGCACCAGCCGGGATTCTCGAAGCGCAACGCCCCGAGTGCCGCCAGCGCCTCGATCTCGCCCAGCGCCATCAGCCAGCGGCGGGCACGCCGCCCGGCGGTGCGCTGCCAGCCCTCGAGCGACGCCAGGACGTGGAAGTCCCACAGGGTCAGGACCTGCAGCAGGAAGTGCACCGGCGCCGAGTGGCGCGCGTCGGCGAGCCCGAGCCGGCTCTCGAGCGCCGCCAGCGCGGCATGGGCCGGCGGCGTGGTCCCACGGCGATCTGGCGCGGTGGTGGCTTGCAGCGCGGCGGCCAGCTCCGCCAGGCGCGGGGCGGCAAAAGGCTGGGACGCGGCCTGGCGCAGCGCCGCGGCGTACCGCATCATCTCGTCGCGGGTGGCCGAGACGCGCCCGAGCCCGGCGCCGAGCTCGGCGCGGCAGGCGTAGGTCAAGCCGAGGTTCAGGATCACCATCGCCAGGAGCGGCGAGATGGGCGCCCCCGGCGCCAGGGCGAGGGCGAAGGCGGCGATGGTCAGCACGGCCGCGCCGCGGGCCGCCCAGAGCAGGGCCGGCCGTGCCAGCAGCCAAGGGCCGCCCTCCGCCCAGCGCAGGAACGGCTCCACGTCGGGAGGGCCGGCCCGCTCGCTGCCCGCCTCCATGCCGCGCACCGTGAGCTCCAGCAACTGGCGGAAGTCGAGCAGCTCCGCCAGCTCCGCCACCGCCGCTTGCCGCGCGCGCACCTCGGCCGGCGCCGCCTCTCCCTCGAGCCAGTCGCGCAGCAGCGCCTTGGCCGCCGGGGTGTGCGCCGTCCCCAGCAGGTGGAAGAGCGAGGCGCGGCCGTAGAGGTCGAGGTCCCGGGCGAGCGGCAGCGAGCGATCGCGCGGCGGCTCCGACGGCAGCGGCAGCCGTTC